>JBILCO010000181.1:0-4964 GCA_044353075.1 Burkholderiaceae bacterium | reverse complement strand
ACATTCACTATTACAATCACGACCGCATCAAGCTCAAACTAAAAGGGCTGAGTCCTGTGCAATACAGAACCCAGCCCCTGGCTGCCTAGCTTTTAAACCGTCCAACTTTCGGGGGTCAGTTCATTTTTGGGTGGCTTTTTAATTTTGATCGACGTTTGCGGAAAGCGAATCCGCGAGAAGCGGGTTCGCGCCTGCAAGTGCGAAGACCGGGAGATTCCCGCCGCCCCCAACCAATAACACCACGAAAGATGTCATGCCAAGTCACGGAACAGTCGAATTAAAAGATCTGAAACTTGATACCCGGATCGGGACTTACGGGCCGTCGGATGTCGTTCCGGATGAACATCGTCTGGATCTGACTTTATCGATCAGTAGCGAGCTCATACTGATTGCTGAAGACCGCATGGACCTTGTTTTTGACTATGACCCATTGATTACCGAAATCGACAGACTGGCACGCGATGGCCATTATGAGACGCAAGAAAAATTAATCACCCGAATTGTTGGCGCCTGCGCAGCATACTCACCGATTGAATCCGTCGATATTTTTTTGCGAAAATCACCGGTCCGAATGTCATCGGGCTCGCTGGGTGTTCGATTATTTGTAGATACTGAAACGCTCGCTGGTATGCGATGAGCGACTCCACACTTTATTTTATTTATAGCTCTCCCGCTGATCCGCAAAATGCCGAACGCGTCGCCGCCATGCTCGGTAGCTGCCGCTGGAAAGATTAGTACGCATCAATGCCTTGACTTGATCAGGGCCTAATCCATACGTTATCCGGATCTGAGCGAAGCTGACGTGATCGCTCAACGCCATTTGAATAACTTCACTCACCGAAGCAGAGTCCAGCTGACGGTAATCACTCATATCTAGCATGACCTCTACAGACAAAGTTTTGCTGTCTTGTCGACCACACACTTTTCTTTCGTATATTTCTTGCAGGTTTTAATGGCCATGTCACTGGCTTTTTTTATTGTTTCAGCCATCGCGGCGCCCCAGGCGCCCTGTTCACTGCGTGCCACAGCAACACATTTAGCGACCCCTTCGATGGCTTTGACACAGGAAGACTTGTCGTCATCGACCGCAAACTCGACACATTTGTCGAGCGCAATCTGATCGGCTTCCTCCGGATCGTTGGGACTGATCGATAAACCAACGGCACGATTATCGGATACGTAAACGGAAACATGGCCGGATGCGGTCTTGGCAGTCGTAGCGGCCATCGCCACGGAAGCAGCGATGAACATCAATACCAGAGCCACATACTTTTTCATTTTTTCTTATCCTGAAATCAGACTTCAATAAACTCTGAGACGCTTGTCGTAGCTCGAAAGTGTTCGTCAGCCTGTGTATTTGCGTCGCAATTATGTCGATATTTTATTACTTTTATAGCGATGCTCTGACACGCCCTAATCTGATGACTGCCTGGAGTTCCGGAAACCAAACCACCGAATTATGTATTCGAATTCAAAACCCACACAATTCCTAAGGTAGCGCTGATTAAATAACACCGGACAATTTGTCGGCTTAAACAATGGCGCTAACCCATGGATTTATCAGGCCTCCGCGTCGCACAACTACGCTGACTCGCCACAAAATGTGGATTTATTCAGAGCACCTCTAAAGATAATATATTAATAACAATTCAGGTATTTTAGGACTCTTCTTCTTATTGAGACTGCTTTTTTAGAAGTCATTGCTCCCGCACCATCCTGATGAATCGTTATTACACCGGAAAGATTAATCGCCCGGTCGCAATTCCAGCAGATTGCGTGCTGCACAGGTTAATGAGCCCGTCGGATTCAAGCTCCTTATCCATTACGCGAACGGCATTATTGCAAAAAGGGATCAACAGTGATGAATAACTCTACTTCTGATATCTATACGCCTGAACTGTTTATCGACAGGCTGATTCGCCGGCTGGGTTTGCGCAGCAGTTCGGCATTGGCGCGCAAAGTCGGCATCTCGCCCTCGGTGATCAGTAAAGTCCGGCACCGCCGGCTGGCTGTCAGCGGCGAAATTCTCCTGAAGATTCACGAAGAGACCGATATACCGATCAGGGAGCTGCGACACATGATGGGCGACACCCGACCCTATTTCAGCCCGGTAAAATTGCCGCTCTCATCCCTCTGTTAACGAGCCCGGAGCACAACAGGACTCGCGCCATCACACAATACTCACCAGCGCGGCATCCCAGTCGACCCGGGCGCGCAGGGTGCCGCGCAGAGAACTGCACACCATCATATCGTCAGCATCTCGCAAATCATTGAGTGTCAAAACCGCTTCACTCGCCTTCATGGCGGGGTCAGCAAGGATGCGGGCTCGCATAATGCCGGGCAAGACGCCTGCCGAAAGCGGCGGCGTCAACCACTGGCCACGCAACCGCACGAAAAGATTACTGCGACCACCCTCGGTCAGGTGTGCTTTTTCATTCAGGAAGAGGGTGTCAAATGCGCCTTGCGCTTCCGCTGCTTGCCAGCCGATGTCATAGCGTCGTCTGAGCGTTGTTTTGTGGCGCAAAAAATGATCTACCGATGACATGGGCTGCGCCGCAATCAGCAGACGTACCGGCAACTGAATGTCGGGCTGCCCACGTGCAATGCGAATGTCAGCATCGCCAGCAGGGTTCAGTAACAAGCGCATGCGATACAAAGCATCGTTATCCAGTTCGGCACAGACCTTCGTGACTTTTTCTCTGATCTCTGCAACATTGCAATCAAAACCGACATAACGGGCCGATACCTGGAGGCGTGCAAGATGCGCATCCAAATACCGCGCACCTGACTCGCGACTTGCCTGCAATGTTTCGATCAATGAAAAGCGAGAAGGCAAGTCGGTCAGAAAACGGGCTTTCAACAGACATTCGGCATACTCGCTCTCTGCATCACTGTCATACACAATGCCCGCCCCCACACTCATCACTGCCTTGCGCCGATCATTGCCCTCCGGCGCTTCAAGAAGGAGTGTACGAATCGGTACCGATAACATAAAGTCGCCCAGTTCATTCGCAGCTGCTGGCGGATCAAACCAGCCGATTGCGCCGGTATACAAACCACGCGCCTGCGTTTCCAGTTCACGCAAAATCTGCAGGGTGCGGCGCTTTGGCGCGCCGGTAATCGATCCGCAGGGATAGATAGCATTAAAAACATCCGCAAGCGTCACACCAGGACGTCGCCGTGCTTCTATTGTTGAGGTCATTTGCAATACCTGACCGAAGCGCTGCACTTCAAACAAGGCTGGTACGCTGACCGATCCTGTTTGCGCAATCCGCCCCAGGTCATTGCGCAGTAAATCCACGATCATCAAATTTTCTGAGCGATTTTTCGGACTACTCGAAAGCGTCGCCGAAAAATCAGCATCCCGGGAATGATCACCGGCTTCAAGCGTGCCCTTCATGGGCTTCGCCAGCAAATGTCCCTGTTGATGGCTAAGAAAAAGTTCGGGTGACAATGACAAAATGGATTGTCCATCCGGCAGCGCAATGAACGCGCCATAGGGTACCGGTTGCTGAGTCCGCAGCGCCGCATATAAAGCAATCGGACTGCCGTGCACAGTCAGCTGCAAAGGGAAAGTAAGATTAACCTGATAGGTGTCGCCCGATGCGATGTAATCATGGATGGCGCTGACAGCCGTACGAAATGCCGGAGCGTCCATGCCGGCCGTCACATCACTCAGCGAAAAATCCGAGCAAGCTTGCGCTGCCAGCTGATCAGCAAGCCACTGATCTACTTCCGCGCGGGACAAGGTTTCACAATCGGCAAATACCAGCGCCGACGCCAGCACCGGTGATGCATCAGCTCGGTCGCTGATGCCGTGCATTGCCGCACCTAGTTCATAGGTGAACAAGCCAACGACAGCATGACCCACTTGCAGTTCGGCCTGAAGCGAGGAGAAAAAAGACTCCCTGTCCGTCGCATCGGTGCAATCAATACGCGCCAACAAACCCGTGTACAGACGCGAACGCTTCTCCGCAGCTGCATGCGGCGAGCCCGCATCGTCGAGCAGCGCAAAACAGAGATCGGAAGAAGATTGAAATGTCACGATTGTTTCGGATCGAGCCGATCCGCCAGAAAATCCATCAGCACTCTGACCCGATGAGGCACTTGCCGATTACCCGGCAACATCGCATAAATACCCAGCGTGGGTGTGTCGAACTCCGACAGGATTTCAGTCACACGGCCGCTCTGAATAAATGGCGCGAGAATGAAGTCCGGCTGACAGGTAATACCCAAACCCTGTGCTGCCGCTTCGATCAGCGCCTGCCCATTATTGGCGTGAATTCTTGAACGTACCGGAAAGCTCTGCAGTACACCATCGACATGATAAGGCCAGCTCAGCGACGAGCCGCCCGCCGTATAGACCAGACATTCATGATGCACGAGCTCGGATGGATGCTTTGGACGACCAAAACGCTCAAGGTAATCGGGTGAGGCAACTGTCAGCAAACCAATGCTGCCCATATTGCGTGCAATTTCTCCCGCACCCAGTTGCCCGGTGATGCGGATTGCGAGATCGACGCCCTCTTCGATCAGATTCACGCGCCGATCACTGTAGTCCATCTCCAGACTCACCTCGGGGTAAGCGCGCGCAAAATCGAGCAGCAGCGGAACCACTCGCATCAAACCAAAGCTCAAGGGCAGACTGATGCGGAGATGACCACGCGGAATCTGCCGCTCTTCGGCAATGCCGGTTTCAGCCGCCTCGACCAGATTCAAAATCACCCGGCATTTTTCAAGGTAAGCCGCGCCGGCCGAGGTCAGCGTCAGACGGCGCGTGCTGCGCGCCATCAGCTTCAAGCCCAGATGCTGCTCCAGCCCTGCGATTTGGCGAGTCACCACAGACCGGGCCACCCCCATTTGCTGGGCGACCGCAGAAAAGCTATTCAATTCAGCAACCCGCACAAAGAGCTGCATCGCCTGTAGACGGTCCATTGTTGCGCCCTACGCAATAAACATTTCCA
>JBILCO010000089.1:0-7434 GCA_044353075.1 Burkholderiaceae bacterium | reverse complement strand
ACGATGGGTTTGCTGAAGCTGTTTGCCCGTTGGGGTTGGATGACAATGCCTTGGAAGGTGGTGGGGCGGGGTAAAATTCGTTCCTGACTCCGAACCCGATTCGCATTAAAGGCGGGCCCGATATTCAATAACCCTGAAATAGAAAATCGAGGGCGGCCGTAATTTGGGCCTGTTTGCTTGCCAGCGAGATGACGGGTTTCTTTAAAATACGCACCGGCACGGCGCTCATTTTGGGTGTTTCCAGCAGGAAGTCATGGCCTTTGATGGTGAATACGGGCGTCAGGTTGTCTGACAATTTCACCTTTAAAAATGCTCAAGACGCCGTAAGGGAATCACCATTCGGCTCTCTGGAGATCGATGCAAACCCATAATGACCGGTGGCGGGCGGGGTTTAGAACAATAGTTTTTATGACGCCAGTCTCTACGTTGGCACGATCCGGCAATTCTGGGTGAAGGAAACCTGGCGTCTTGGTCTGATGCTGGGCGCGATGATTAGGTCTCGCCATTTGAATGATGGCGGGTGGTATCCGTCTGTTGTTCCGATGCTGCAATACCAGGGCCAGACCTCGGGGGTTAATCTGGCGCTGGTGCCACCTGTGAATGCCGCGACAGGCGGGCGGGTGGCGGTTCAGTTCAAGGTCAGGTTTTGAGGATCAAAAAATAGTCTGCTGATCCATTTTTGATTTGACAATCAAATCAATGACGGCCTGCTCACGCTTGTTGGATTTTTTGCAGTGGTCCTGCTGAAATTTATCAGTAATCCATATCACAGTACGTGCCCAGCGCTTTTCTTCCCGCTTCCTCCAGGCGTGTGAGGAAATGGATTCCCACGCGTAGCCATCAAATAGGGTGGCATTGACAAAGTGATCGAGCGCTCTGACGCCGGCGCGCCCGCGCTCATTGGCACCAAAAAATCCTACCCAGATTAATAACAGATAGCCGATAAAGGCCATAGGAACAATGACGCACATCAGTGCGAAGCCGGAGATTCTTTCTTTCATGGGCTGCGTTCATTGACAATAACAGACCGTATTTTATGCTTAATATACGAGGGTATTTATCTTGCTTTTGCCTTGTATTCTACTTCAAAGCTCCGCTAACCTGAGGGAGGATTACCCCTCAGCCTCGATCGTGGATGTCAAAAGCCTTCAGTCTCCGCCAGATAACGCCACTGCCCCACCGGCAGATTCCCCAGTTTGACGCGCCCAATCCGAACCCGTTTGAGACCGAGCACCTTCAGTCCCACCATCTCGCACATGCGTCGTATCTGACGTTTTTTACCCTCACGCAGAACGAAGCACAACTGATCATCATTTTGCCAATGCACTTTGGCAGGTTTCAGTGGCTTGCCATCCATGATGAGGCCATGGTTCAGCCGTTTCAAATCCTGATCAGGCAGGCGGCCGGGTTTGGTGTACGTCACACGGACCAGATATTCTTTTTCAATCGCTGAATCTTCACCGATCAGCGTTTTGGCGATGCGACCGTCTTGCGTCAACACCAGCAAACCTACCGAGTCGATATCGAGCCGGCCTGCCGGCACCAGACTTTTGAGCTGGCCTGCGCTGAACTGTGTTGGCAGTTTGTCTTCCGTCCAGCGATTCTCGGGGCGCACCAGCACCACGGCAGGCTGATAACCATCTTCCGCTTGGCCGCTGACATAGCCCATCGGTTTGTTGATGAGCACGGTCACACGTTTGGCTTGTTGCGCTTGGGCCTGACGTTCGATGGTGATTTTCTGATGCGGCAGCACTTTGCTGCCGAGTTCGGCGATGACGTTGCCATCGACGCGCACCCAGCCTTTGGCGATCCATTCATCAGCTTCACGGCGGGAAGACAGGCCGAGTTCGGACATGCGTTTGGACAGTCGTACGGGTTCAGTCATGTGCTATCAGACGCGCAGCGCGTCGAGGAGATCGGATTCGAGCGCAATCTGGCTACGCGCATTGGAGAGTACCGGGCCATCGACGAGAAACACGTCTTCGACGCGCTCACCGAGTGTGGTGATTTTTGCCGTGTGCAGATTGACTTTGTAGCGCGCGAGGACGCTGGCAATCGAATACAGCAAACCCGTGCGGTCACTTGCCGAGATGGAGAGCAAATGATATTGGCCGCGCTCATCCGGGGACAGATGAACCGACGGTGTGATCGGGAAGGTGCGCGAGAGCCGCGACAAGCGGACTTTGCCCGGTGAGGGCAATTCGGATTCGGATTGCAGCCACCGGCTCAGATCATGTTCAATGAGCGTGATCAGTTCTCGGTAGTTGTCGGCAAAGGTTGGCTCGCTGACCAGAAAAGTATCGAGCGCATAGCCGTCCCGCGTGGTCTGGACTTTGGCATCCAGGATGCTGAAGTTTTTGCGATCAAAGTAGCTGCAAATGCGTGCAAAAAGATCAGGGCGATCGCGCAGGTATATGACCACTTGCAGGCCTTCGCCGATGGGGCCGAGACGACAGCGGACGATGGCTTTGTCGCTGCCGGTGTGTTCGAAGAGAACGCGTGTCTGCCAGGCGATCTCCGACGCATCGTGGCGAAGGAAGTAACCGACATCCAGTGTTTTCCAGAGCGCTTCATGCGCATGCTCGGACAATCCATACAACCGCAGCGAGGCGATGGCTTCTTTCTGCCGGTTGCGGAGCTCGCGGTCCGTCGAGGGTGCTTCTCCGCCGAGCACACGCAGGCTCATGCGGTAAAGGTCTTCCAGCAGTTTGCCTTTCCAGGCGTTCCATACCTTGGGGCTGGTGCCGCGTATGTCGGCCACGGTCAGCAAATAGAGTGCGGTGAGATGACGTTCAGTCTTGACGGTTTTTACAAAAGCGCGCACGACATCGGGATCTGACAGGTCCTGTTTTTGTGCCACCTGCGACATCAGTAAATGATGCTCGACCAGAAAAACCACCAGCTGTGTGTCTTCTTTTGAGAGGCCATGGTTCCGGCAGAACACGCGTGCATCGTGCTTGCCCAGCTCGGAGTGGTCTCCCCCCCGGCCCTTGGCGATGTCATGAAAAAGCGCAGCGACATAGATCAGCCAGGGCTGAGCAAAGTTGGCCATCAGCTGGCTGCAGAAAGGGTACTCATGCGCATGTTCGGGAATCGCGAATCGACGCACGTTGCGCACTACCATCAGGATGTGCTGATCCACGGTGTACACATGAAACAAATCATGCTGCATCTGCCCGATGATGCGACGGAAGTTGGGCAGATAGCGGCCGAGGATGGATAGCTGATTCATCAGTCGCAGCGTATGCGTGATGCCTTTGGGTGCCTGAATGATTTGCATGAATAGCGCGCGATTGGCAGGGTCGCGGCGGAATTTCGCATCGATCCGAAATCTTTCATGCCAGATCGCGCGTTGCGTACGTGCGGTCATGCCTTTGAGTTCACCGTGCTGCTCGAGCAGCAGGAATATTTCCAGCAAGGCTGATGGCGTTTCTTCAAAGACGCGCTCATGCACGATGTCGATCATGCCGTTGACTTCATTGAAGTGCGGCGAGACGGCGCGCGAGACGCTCACTTGCGGGAACAAATGCGCTTCGATGTTTTGCAGCAGGATGGTATTGAGCTGGGTGACCGCCTTGGCAGCCCAGTAATAGCGTTGCATCAGCACTTCGCTGGCGCGTCGGGTATCGGTGGTGACGAAGCCAAAGGTCTCGGCGATGGCCGATTGAACATCGAAAATCAACCGATCTTCGCGACGCCCGGCATGCAAATGCAGGCGTATCCGGATGTCCTTGAACGCACGCTCTTTCGCAGCGAGTTGGCGTGCTTCTGTCGATGTGATTAAGTCGCGCTCGGCGAGCTTGCGCCATGAATCGCCTAATCCGGCGGCTTTGGCCACCCATAAAATTACTTGCAGATCACGCAGCCCGCCGGGACTTTCTTTGCAGTTAGGCTCCAGGCTGTAAGGCGTGTTTTCGTATTTCACGTGTCGCTGACGTAATTCAAGGATTTTGTCTTGAAAAAATGCGCGCGCATCCATCGCTTCTGCGCAGCGGATCTGTAGTTCCTCGAAGCGCGTTCTGCTGCCGCAAATGAGTCGGGCTTCGAGCAAGCTGGTTTGTACCGTGATGTCGGCAGCGGCTTCCGTGAGGCACTCGTCCACGGTGCGAATACTGTGGCCGATTTCCAGACCCAAATCCCACAGCAATTGCACCAGCAGTTCAAGTTTTTCCTTCAGTGCCTGGTCGGGTGCGGAAGGCAGGAGGATCAGCAAATCGATGTCGGAGCAGGGGAAAAGCTCGCCTCGGCCATAGCCCCCCACGGCGACCAGGGATGTGGACGCGGGCATCGAAAATTGCTTCCAGGCTTGGGTGAGTACCCGATCGGCATTTTGCCGCATGCGCTTTAACAGCCGTTCCGGTTGGCGGTCGAGCTCGTAATCAGCGACGATGGTTTGGCGGCCGAGTTTAAGCTGCTCTCGTAAGGACAGTGCGAGTTGGGCCGTGTCAGGCCACGGTTGCCGGGCTGCCTGCATGGTGTTCCTGAATGAAGGCCGGAGGCGCCGGGCTCGCTGCCGATACTGTCAGCACCTCGTAGCCGGTTTCGGTGACCAGAACGGTGTGTTCCCATTGAGCCGACAGGCTGCGATCGCGTGTCTTGATGGTCCAGCCATCGCCCATTTCACGGATGTCTCGTTTACCTGCATTAACCATGGGCTCGACGGTGAAAATCATGCCTGCCTGCAGCTGATCGAGTGTGCCCGGGCGGCCGTAGTGAAGCACCTGCGGCTCTTCATGGAATACTTTGCCGATGCCGTGGCCGCAGAACTCGCGCACAATGGAGAAGCCTGCTTTTTCTGCATGTTGCTGGATGATGTGACCAATATCGCCGAGATAAGCACCGGCGCGGATTTTTGAAATGCCCAGCCACATGCACTCGTAGGTGATATCGGTCAGGCGTTTGGCGAGGATGGAGGGCTCGCCCACATAAAACATCCGACTGGTGTCGCCGTGGTAACCGTCTTTGATGACGGTAATGTCAATATTGATCACATCACTGTTTTTCAGCACCTTGTCACCGGGTATGCCGTGGCAAACCACGTCATTAACCGACGTGCAGATGGCCTTGGGGTAGGGTGTGTACCCCGGTGGGCAGTAATTCAGCGGCGCGGGAATGCTTTGCTGCACGTCGACCATGTAGGCATGGCAGAGGCGGTCCAGTTCACCGGTGCTGACCCCGGCTTTGACATAAGGCGTAATGAAATCAAGGACTTCCGACGCCAGACGCCCCGCAATACGCATGCCGGCGATGTCTTCATCGGTCTTGATCGAGATGGAACCCATAGGCGGAGCAGTGATGTGTGAGTGAGTGTTTGCGGCTGCGCTGCAAAACATAAATTATAGTCGAGCGTGAAAGCCGCCGCCCTGACTCGTTATCGCGTTTGTAAACGGGGCCTGATATCGGGTAGAATCTCGGGTTAGCTTGGATCGCAGCAAGAATGAGCCCCAATCAGGGGTCTAGCTTCGATTCAAGATAAACATCGTTGTTATTTTGTAAATCGCGAACCCGTGCCGCCAAGGGTGTCCGCAACCGATCAAACCGGTGCGGGTAACTGGCCGGGTTCCAGACCTAACCCTGGAGAGAAATTCATGTCCGTTACCATGCGCGAAATGCTGGAAGCCGGCGTCCACTTTGGACACCAAACCCGCTTCTGGAACCCCAAGATGGCCCCGTATATTTTCGGTCATCGCAACAAAATTCATATCGTCAACCTGGAAAAGACCCTGGTCATGTTCCAGGATGCGATGAAATACATCCGTCAGCTCTCCGCCAATCGCGGCACCATCATGATGGTAGGCACCAAGCGTCAGGCGCGCGACATTATCGCGGCTGAAGCGCAGCGTGCTGGCGTTCCTTTTGTGGACCAGCGCTGGCTCGGTGGCACACTGACCAACTTTAAGACCATCAAGACATCGATCAAGCGACTCAAGGAAATGGAAGCCGCGATTGCTGATGGCTCCGTAGAGAAAATGTCGAAGAAAGAAGGCCTGATGTTCAGCCGCGAGCTGGAGAAGCTGCAAAAAGCCATCGGCGGCATCAAGGACATGGGCGGCGTACCGGATGCGATTTTCGTGATTGACGTGGGTTACCACAAAGGTGCAATCACCGAAGCGATCAAGCTGGGTATTCCGGTCATTGGCGTGGTCGATACCAACCACACACCGAACGGCGTGACCTACGTCATTCCGGGCAACGATGATTCGTCCAAGGCGATCACTCTGTACGCCCGTGGTGTGGCTGATGCGATCCTGGAAGGTCGTTCGAATTCGGTGAATGAGCTCGTTGAATCCGTTAAAGCCGGTGCCGATGAGTTTGTCGAGGTCAGCAATCAGGCCTGATGCCTCCCGCATCAACAGTCTGCGACGCATAGGCTGAAAAAATGGGGCAACGACCGTTCGCCCCTTTTTTTCGGGCTGATCGCGCTGATGGCCACAGCAACCGTATTGTTGAATAAGGGTGCCCTGCGGCGCCCTCGTTATGAATCAAGGAGAAAAGTATGGCGGCAATTACAGCAGCAATGGTGGGTGAACTGCGGGCAAAAACTGATGCCCCTATGATGGAATGCAAGAAGGCGCTGACCGAAGCTGAAGGCGATATGGCGCGTGCCGAGGAAATTCTGCGCGTCAAACTGGGCAGCAAGGCGTCCAAGGCAGCTTCACGCGTGACCGCTGAAGGTGTCGTGGCAGCGCATATTGGCGGCGGCGTGGGTACTCTGATCGAAGTCAATTGCGAAACCGACTTTGTATCGAAGAACGATGATTTCCTTAAATTCACCGCAGACGTTGCCCGCCTGGTGAGTGAGAAAAATCCTGCTGACGTGGCGGCGTTGTCGGCGCTGCCGCTGGATGGCAAAACGGTTGAGGAAATCCGTGCTGAACTGATCGGTCGTATTGGCGAGAACATGTCGATTCGTCGCTTTCACCGCTTTCAGACCTCGTCCAAACTGGTCTCCTATCTGCACGGCACCCGTATCGGCGTGATGGTTGAGTTTGACGGTGCTGACGAGCAGGTTGGCAAGGATGTGGCCATGCACATCGCTGCCATGAAGCCGGTGTCCTTGTCGTCGGATGCGGTGCCTGCCGATCTCATCGAAAAAGAACGCTCGGTCGCCCGTCTGAAGGCCGAAGAATCGGGCAAGCCTGCCGATATCGCGGCCAAGATGGTCGAAGGCTCGGTCCAGAAATTCCTGAAAGAGGTCTCGCTGTTTAACCAGCCGTTCGTCAAGAACGACAAGCAGACGGTTGAGCAGATGCTCAAGGCTGCCAATACCTCGGTGAAGTCGTTCGTGATGTATGTCGTGGGTGAAGGCATCGAGAAAAAGCAGGATGATTTTGCCGCTGAAGTTGCGGCGCAGGTGGCCGCTGCACAGAAGGGTTGATCTGATCAGGACGGGCCGCAAGGCCCGTTTTTTTAGAACGACAGACTGGGGCGTGC
>JBILCO010000088.1:0-7453 GCA_044353075.1 Burkholderiaceae bacterium | reverse complement strand
GTGTGTGGTGCCTGAATCAAACCAGACATCCAGTGTGTCGCGGTTTTTTTCGTAATGCGCTGCATCGGCACCGAGAAATTCATTGAGGTCCAGTGTATGCCAAGCTTCGATACCTTGCTGCTCAACCCGTTGTGCGACTTTTTCCAGCAGAGCGGGCGTGTCCGGATGCAGATCGCCGGTCTCCTTGTGAACGAAAAATGCCATCGGCACACCCCACTGGCGCTGACGTGACAGCGTCCAGTCCGGACGGTTTGCAATCATTCCATGCAGACGGGCCTTGCCCCAGCCGGGATAAAAGCGCGTCGCATCCACCGCCGCCAGCGCCGTGTCGCGCAAGGATGCACCGCCATCTTTCGGTGTGCGATCCATGCTGGCGAACCATTGCGAGGTCGCGCGATAAATGATGGGTGTCTTGTGACGCCAGCAGTGCATATAGCTGTGATCGAACATCACCAGCTTGAACAGCGTACCAGCGGCTTCCAGCGTGCTGCAAATCGGCTTGGAAGCTTCCCAGATGGTCATGCCCCCGAACAGCGGCAGCGTGGATGCATAGCGTCCGTCGCCCATCACCGGATTAATGATGTCGTCGTCCTTCATGCCATGGGCTTTGCAGGAGGCGTAGTCCTCCACACCATACGCCGGTGCCGAGTGCACAATGCCAGTGCCGGCATCCTTGGTGACATAGTCGCCAAGATATACGGGTGACAAACGCGCATAGCCCCCATCGGCAGACGCCATCGGGTGATGGAAATTCACGCCGGACAAAGCCTCGCCGCTGCAGGTGGCAATGATTTTTCCTTCCATGCCATAGCGGGACAGGCAGCTTTCCACGAGATCTTCGGCAAGGATGAGCAGTATCGTTTCATCATTTCGCACCGTTTGCACCAATGCGTAGCTGAATTCGGGGTGCATGTTCAGCGCCTGGTTGGACGGGATGGTCCACGGCGTCGTGGTCCAGATCACCACATAACCTTTTTGCACGGGTAGCGACGCGAGGCCAAACGCCTTGGCCAGACGCTCTGGTTCGGCAAACGGAAAGCCGACATCGATCGCAGGATCGCGCTTGTCCTGATATTCGACTTCCGCCTCGGCCAGAGCCGATCCGCAATCGAAACACCAGTTCACCGGCTTGAGTCCGCGGTAAACGAAGCCTTTGTCGAGAATGCTACCGAGTGCGCGAATTTCATCGGCCTCATTGCGGTAATTCATCGTCAGGTAGGGATGATCCCAGTCACCGAGCACGCCCAAGCGAATGAAATCTTTTTTCTGACGCTCGACTTGTTCCGCTGCATACGCGCGCGATTTGGCCAGCACCTCGGCGGTGGGCAGATTTTTTCCGTACTGTTTTTCGATCTGAATTTCAATCGGCATACCATGACAATCCCAGCCCGGCACATACTGCGCATCAAAGCCCTCCAGCTGTCGCGTCTTGACGATCATGTCTTTGAGGATTTTGTTGACGGCATGGCCAATGTGAATGTCACCGTTCGCATAAGGCGGTCCATCATGCAGAATGAATTTCGGTCGTCCGGTAGAAGCCTCGCGTATTCGCTGATAGCGTTTTTTCTGCTGCCACTGCGCGACCCATTGCGGTTCGCGCTTGGCGAGATCACCTCGCATCGGAAAGGGCGTTTCGGTCATATTGACCGGATATTTGCTTTCAGGTTTTTTGCTGTTGTCGGACATGAGTTGCGATCAGGATGGGTATTCGGTGGTCGTCAGGCGGTCTCGTGCAGAGAAAAAATCGCGCGCAGCGCGGGCATCGGCAGCGATGGCTTGGGTCAGGGTGTCAAGGTCGTCGTATTTGGCTTCGTCGCGCAGTTTGTCAAGAAACTCCACGCGGATCAGTTCGCCATAACAAGTACCCGCGTAATCAAACATATGCACTTCCAGCAGCACCCGTCCATTGTCTTCCACCGTCGGGCGCACGCCCAGACTGGCCACTGCGGGCAGCGGATGATCTGCAAGACCATGCACCTGCACGATGAAAATGCCGCTCAGTGCGGGACGCCGGTGCGCGATGCGCAGATTCGCGGTCGGAAAACCGATCGTGCGACCCAGCTTGCGACCATGCAGCACGCGTCCCGAGATCGAGTATGGATGGCCGAGTAATTCCTGGGCGTGCGCAAAATCACCGGCAATCAGTGCGGTGCGCACTGCCGAGGAAGAGATCCGCGATCCTTCATGTGCGATGGTGGGCAGAGCGACGACCTCGAAGCCGTATTTTTTTCCGGCCTCCGCCAGCAAGGCGAAATTGCCAGCGCGTTTGGCGCCGAAGCAAAAATCATCACCGACGATCAGCCACTTGACCTGCAAACCTTCGACCAGTACATCCCGGATGAAGGCCTCCGGCGATAGTGAAGCGAAATGGGCATTGAAATGCTGAACGATCACGCGATCGACACCCGCCAGCGCCAGCGCCTGGAGCTTGTCGCGTAAATTCGCGATCCGGCTGGGTGCCCGGCTTTCATCGCCCGCCATGCGGGCGAAAAATTCCCGAGGGTGGGGCTCGAAGGTCATGACCGCGGTTTCAACGCCCAGCCGCTTGGCTGCCTCCGACACGCGAGCGAGCAGCGTCCGGTGGCCCAGATGCACGCCATCGAAATTACCGATGGTCAACGCGCAGGCACGTCGATCAGCTGGCTTGGGGAGTCCGCGGAATACCTTCATGGGCAGGGTGTGGGGTGCAGCAGTGCGAAAGCCCTCGATTATAGAGGCTTTCCTCCTGTTTTCCGTCTGGATCAACCCGCTGTGAGCGGGTCCTGCCGGTAGTAGGCGGCCAGTAGCGCATAAACCCGGGGGTAGGCAGCCGCCAGCGGCGCAGGCGCGACAAAAAAAGCCTCGGAGGCGACGGCAAAAAACTCGGCCGGATCGCGTGCAGCATAGGGGTCGAGCGGCAGTGCCGCGGCGAGTTCGTCGTAGCGGGCGGCATGCGCCGGATTCTCGTGGTCAAAGTCCACCGGCAGAAAGTTTTCGAAGGCCTCAACCCGGGTACAAAAGTCCGTGTAAGCGTCGGAAAACTCGGCGGTCCAGTCGTACAAAGCGTCACCGTCATGCAGCCCGGCTAAGAAGGGTGGGAAACCGTTCGCGTCACCGCGGCCCATGTCGATCTTGTGCGCAAATTCATGGATCACGATATTGTGCGGTGCGCCGGATTGCTGCTGCCAGGCCAAGTCATCCCACGAGAGCACCACCGCCCCGCCCTGGCCGACGGCTTCACCCGCCAGCGTTTCCAGCCACTCATGAACCACACCGGCTTCGTCCATTTGCTGCTGTCTGACAGAAAAAGCGCCGGGGTAGAGCACGACGGCCGACATGTCCTCATACAAGTCGAGGTTCAGCTCCAGCACCAGCAAGGCCGCCTGTGCCGCGACCAGCACCGCCATCTCGTCGGTGACGTCCAGTCCTTGCGCGCCAACGATGGGTTTGCGGTCGAGCAGCTGCTCACTGGTGTGCCTGAGGCGGACCAGCTGTGCAGGCGTCAGGAAGGAAAGAAAGCCCAGTTGACGGACTGCGGAAGCCCATAAGGGCAAGGGAATACGCGTCGGTGGCGGAAGAATGACCTCGCGAAATTTCGTCAGCCCGGGCCAGTGCCTGAACCGCTGCCAGAAACCGCCCATGATTTACATACCACCCCACAGCGCCTGGAGTGCCGCCAGCGCTGCCAATCCCGCAGTTTCTGTGCGCAGTATGCGCTCACCCATGCCGAGGCAGAGTGCGCCATGACTCTGGGCAAGGCGCTCCTCCTCTTCGGACCAGCCGCCCTCGGGCCCGACCATCAGGGCGATGGCTTGCGGTGGTTGGTGGCGCGCCCAGACTGACAGATTTTCGGTGGCGCGAGGGGACAACAGCACACGACGATGCATGCTCTTCTGGATGATCCACTGGTCGAAACGCAAAGGGGTTCCGAGCACAGGCAGGCGGTTGCGGCCGCATTGCTCCGCGGCGGCGGCCATGATGGCGCGCCAGTGCAGCATTTTTTTCCCGGCGCGCTCCTCATCCAGCCGGATCACCGAGCGGCTGCACATCAGTGGCTGTATGCCGGTGACGCCCAGCTCGACCGCCTTCTCAACGATCCAGTCCATTTTCGCGCCCTCGGGCAAGCCTTGTACCAGTGTGATGGAGTGCGCCGGTTCGGCTTCCCGCGCAGAAAACGTCTTGAGTACGACCTCCACATTTTTTTTCCCGACGGTCGTCAGCGTGCCGGTGTATTCGCCACCCAGACCATTGAACAGGGTGATCATGTCACCGGTTTTCAGGCGTAGCACCTGCACATGGCGTGCGATGGGATCGGGCAAGTGCAGTAGCAGTTCGTTTTCCAGGGGGCGGTCACAGTAGAAACGAGGCATCAGAGGGGCTCGGCGCTGGCCGCCTAGTGAAGTGAGAGGGTGCGCTGATTGTAAGCGGGGCAGCATGCTCTGGTAAAATCCTATGTTTTTCCGCTGGCGCCAGGTCTTCGTGCCGCGATCGTCTCCTCATTCAATCTTGGTAATATGAATTCCACTCTGGACTCAGGTGCGGACACCCGCAAAATGGCCAACGCGATTCGCGCACTGGCGATGGACGCTGTACAAAAAGCCAACTCCGGACATCCCGGCATGCCCATGGGCATGGCAGAAATCGCTGTCGCCTTGTGGGGCAGGCATCTGCGCCATAACCCCGCTGATCCCAAATGGATGGACCGCGACCGTTTCGTTGTCTCCAATGGTCACGGCTCAATGCTGCTGTACGCGTTACTGCACTTATCCGGTTACGCGCTGTCGATGGACGAGATCCGTAACTTTCGCCAGCTGCATTCGCTGACACCTGGCCACCCTGAAGTGGATATCACCCCCGGCGTTGAGACGACCACCGGCCCGCTCGGGCAGGGCGTGACCAATGCCGTTGGCATGGCACTCGCCGAGCAACTGCTGGCGGCCGAGTTCAACCGGCCCGGTTTTGACATCGTCAACCATTACACCTACGTTTTTCTCGGTGACGGCTGTCTGATGGAAGGCATCAGCCATGAGGCTTGTTCACTGGCGGGCACCCTGCGCTTGTCCAAGCTGATCGTGCTCTATGACGATAACGGCATTTCCATTGATGGCAAGGTCGAGGGCTGGTTCAAAGATGACACGCCGAAGCGCTTTGAGAGCTACGGCTGGAACGTGATCCCGAATGTCGATGGTCACAACGTGCAGGCAGTCGATGCCGCTATCGCCGCCGCGCGTCAATCCGATCGTCCGACGCTGATCTGCTGCAAGACAGTGATTGGCAAGGGCGCGCCGACCATGGAGGGCAGCGACAAAGTACACGGCGCCGCGCTGGGGGATACAGAGATCGCTGCTACCCGTGCCGCCATTGGCTGGGATGCGCCGCCGTTTGAAATTCCCGCTGATGTTTATGCAGCCTGGGATGCGAAGCAACAGGGCTCGTCACAGCAAGCTGAATGGACAAAAAAGTTTAACGCTTACAAAGAGAAATTCCCAAAAGAAGCCAGCGAACTGCTGCGCCGTATGCACGGGGAATTACCGCCCCAGTTCGATCAGTCTGTCGCCGCGATGATTGATGCTTGTGTGCAGAAAAAAGAAACGATTGCCACGCGCAAGGCCAGCCAGAATGCGATTCAGGCGCTGGCGCCGACTTTGCCCGAATTTCTCGGTGGATCAGCCGATCTGACCGGATCCAATCTGACCAACTGGAAAGAATGCATTCCTGTACGTGCCGGCCAGCCTGGCAACCACATCAATTACGGCGTGCGCGAGTTTGGCATGAGCGCGATCATGAACGGTATCGCGCTGCATGGCGGCTACATTCCTTTTGGCGCGACCTTTTTAACGTTTTCTGATTACAGCCGCAATGCCTTGCGCATGGCCGCGCTGATGAAGTTGCGCTCGATTTTTGTTTTCACTCATGACTCCATCGGTCTGGGCGAAGACGGTCCGACGCACCAGTCGGTTGAGCATATTTCCAGCATGCGTCTGATACCGAATCTCGATAACTGGCGTCCTTGCGACACGGTCGAGTCGGCAGTCGCCTGGGCAGAGGCGGTGCGCCGCAAACACGGCCCGAGTACGCTGATTTTCTCTCGCCAGAATTTGCCGTATGTCGAGCGTAGTCCAGCGCAAATCGCCAATATTCAACGCGGAGGCTATGTGCTCAGGGATGCCAAAGATGCCGTTGCGATCCTGATTGCGACCGGCTCCGAAATCGAGCTGGCGCTGAAATCTGCCGATGCACTGGCTGCTGAAGGTGTCGCCGTACGCGTGGTGTCGATGCCTTGCACGGATTTGTTCGAGCGCCAGGAAGCGAGCTACAAGGCGGAGGTGTTGCCACGTCATCTGCCTCGCGTTGCGGTTGAGGCGGGCGTGACGGGCTTCTGGTTCAGGTATGTCGGATTGGATGGCGCTGTCGTTGGTATTGACACCTTCGGCGAATCCGCACCCGCCGGCGCACTGTTCAAACATTTCGGATTCACGACCGACAAGGTTGTCGCAGCAGTTAAATCAGTGTTGCACTAATCTTGTCCCAATAGATTTCACGACAAATATCACTCAGGAGATCAGCATGACTATCAAAGTTGCGATCAATGGCTACGGCCGCATCGGACGCAATATACTGCGCGCTCATTATGAAGGCGGCAAAAAAAATGACATTCAGATCGTTGCCATCAATGATCTGGGTGATACGGAATCCAATGCACACCTGACTCGCTACGATACCGCGCATGGCAAATTCCCTGGCGCCGTCGTTGTCGATGGTGACCACATGATCGTCAATGGCGACAAAATTCGCGTGTTCGCGCAGCGCAATCCAGCGGATATTCCTTGGGGTGAGCTGGGCGTCGATGTGGTCCTCGAATGCACCGGGTTTTTCACGACCAAGGAAAAAGCATCGGCGCACCTCAAGGGTGGCGCGAAAAAAGTGATCATCTCCGCGCCCGGTGGCAAAGACGTTGATGCAACCGTGGTGTTCGGTGTGAACCAGAGCGTCCTGAAATCCTCGGATACCGTGATTTCGAATGCCTCCTGCACGACCAATTGCCTGGCGCCGCTGGTCAAGCCGCTCAACGACAACATCGGTCTGCTGAATGGCCTGATGACCACCGTTCATGCGTACACCAACGACCAGGTGCTCACTGACGTAATGCACGAAGATCTGCGCCGTGCGCGCTCAGCCACCCAGTCCATGATTCCCACCAAGACCGGTGCGGCTGCCGCCGTTGGTCTGGTGCTGCCTGAGCTGAATGGCAAGCTGGACGGTTATGCAATTCGTGTACCGACGATTAACGTGTCCATCGTCGACCTGTCTTTCGTAGCTGCACGTGATACCACGGTCGAGGAAATCAACGGCATCATGAAAGCGGCTGCGGATGGACCGCTCAAAGGTATCCTGACCTACAACACTGAGCCACTGGTATCGGTGGATTTCAACCACAATCCGGCATCAAGCAATTTCGATGCAACGCTCACCA
>JBILCO010000086.1:0-7489 GCA_044353075.1 Burkholderiaceae bacterium | reverse complement strand
AGCTACTCCAGCAGCACGGTGCGAATTTTGCCGCTGCAGACGTCTACGGAGGTAACTGTTTGCATTGGGCAGCGAATTACGGCCGTGATGCGGTGGTGGCCTGGTTGCTGGAGCAGAACATGTGTGTGAACGAGCCCACCATGGTTGGTTTGACGCCGCTGCTACAAGCCTGCATTGGTGGTCATCTGGGTACTGTGCAGCTACTCCAGCAGTGCGGTGCGAATTTGGCCGCTGTAGATGGCGGCGGACGTAACTGTTTGCATTGGGCAGCGGATCAAGGCCGCGAAGCAGTGGTGACCTGGTTGCTGGAGCAGAACATGTCTGTGAACGAGCTCACCAAGGTTGGTATGACGCCGCTGATGTTTGCCTGTGGTAATGGTCATCTGGGTGTCGCGCAGGGGCTCTTGCAGCACGGTGCGAATTTAGCCGCTGCAGACGTCAACGGAGATAACTGTTTGCATTGGGCAGCGAATAACGGCCGTGATGCGGTGGTGGCCTGGTTGCTGAAGCAGAACATGTCTGTGAACGAGCCCACCAAGGTTGGTATGACGCCGCTGATGTATGCCTGCAGTAGTGGTTATCTGGATACCGCGAAGATGCTCCAGCAGCGCGGTGCGAAACTGAATGACACAGACACTGCCGGGCAAAGCGCGCTGCATTTTGCTGTTGGTAAAGGTCACACAAAGGTGGTGACTTGGTTACTGGATCAAAACGTTTCGGTCGATGTGGGCGACGAGATGACGATGACGCCACTTTCCATGGCCTTCGCGAACTTGAACTGGGAGATGATGGCTTTGCTGATTGAGCGCGGTTCGAATCTTTGCCGTCAAAATAGGCACGGCGAGCGCATCGGCGATGCTATTTTTACGCAGGCCCAAAAGGATGCTCGTTACGATGTACTGCTGCAGTTAATCAGCAATGACTGGCCGTTCCCGGAGGGTTGGGACACACTGCCCACAAGGGACACCTCGGACGATTCTTCGGACGGTTCCTCGGACGAAGTGGACGTCGCAGAAATGCGCACCAGTTTTGCATCCATCCATGATCTGGACCGAGTTTTCCGACGGATGGCAGCGCCGTTGGACACGGCGACAGAAGACAGTTTTATCGATCCTGCGTGGTTACTACCGGAAAAGCGATCTGATCGTCGGCAGTTCGTTGAAAGCTATCTGAACCATTTTTTGTCAGCCGATGCAGAGACTTCAGATCAGCCAATCAGTAATTTCGAGATTTCGTCACACCCCTTATTTTCTTACGTTATCCACAATGAGCTAATGCACCATCCGAGTAACTTTGCTGAACTGCTCTCTGCGTTAGCCGGTTCGGCCAGCGTGATGCCTACTTCGCATTTACAGAAGGCGTCACTATTCAAGCTGCAAGCAATTCAGCGTGCGTGGCAAAGTAACCGACCTTTTCAAGATGCGCATCTTTCACCGACAACCCTGTCCGTTATCGGCAATGTGCTTAAGCGTCAGCTAGAGAGCTTACTGTTGGCGACCGAGGAGTATTTTTTGAATGATCTGGCACGATTGCCTGAAACGTTGAAAGTGCTCTGCAAAAAATACATCAGGCTGGGAGGAGATTTTGACGCAGCAGGCTTTTCCAAAGCGCTGACCAAGCAGGGTATTTATGCGGTGAATGCGGACAGGTTAACTGAGTTGGTCAAAAAAGTTTGGAAGGACGTGCGTCTTAAGCCGATGGATTTGCCACCGATGGCGACCATTGGGCAAGTATATGGTTTGAGCGAGTCGCAAGTAATGGAGCGCCTGTTCACTCAAATAAACAAGGCGGTGCTTGAGGATCCTGAAGAGTGGATATTGCCGGGGTTTGCGAAGGGATTGGCTACCTTGCAGCAAAAAGATCAGGAAATTTATGCCGATCAAATCTTTGGTCAGTGGCGGCAGATGTGGTCGGCGCTGGGGGTGGTACTGCCCGAGGTTGTGATGTCACAGCAATAGCGGAGTAAACCGGGCATAATGATCTCGGCGTTTAACACGTTTTGATCTTATGCCCGCCTCTAAAATTCCCGAATCCGTCCTCGTTGTCATTCACACCGCTGACTTGCAGGTGTTACTGCTGGAAAGAGCGGACAAGCCCGGTTTCTGGCAATCCGTCACGGGTTCCAAAGATGCGCTTGATGAGCCACTGATCACTACCGCGATCCGGGAAGTGCATGAAGAAACCGGCATCCTGATTGGCAGTGAGCATGTCCCCGTAAAAAATCTTCGGGACTGGCAACTTTCCAACGTGTATGAGATCTATCCGGTCTGGCGTCATCGCTATGCCGAGGGCGTCACGCACAATACCGAGCATGTGTTCGGGTTGCGGGTGCCGCAGGACATCCCGGTGCGGCTGGCCGAACGGGAGCATCTGCAGTACCGCTGGCTGCCCTGGCGCGAGGCAGCAGACCAGTGTTTTTCACCTTCCAATGCAGAAGCTATTCTGCAATTATCTCGGCAGAGTTAAGTCTTCATGCCACCGCCACTGTCATCGACTATGAGATCACGATCAATGACACGACCCCTATCGCGACCCCTATCGCGACTGATAGCAGCAACCCCATTGCAACGCTGAACGCATGAAACTTCGCATCGCTACCTGGAATATCCACAAAGGCGTCAGCACGATCGGTACACGGCCGCGGGTACATGGCATCAAGCAGGCCATTACCTCCATGGCGCCCGACATCTTGTTTCTTCAGGAAGTACAGGGCCGACATGATTTGCTCGCACTGCGGCATGCCGGTAAATGGCCGGTACAGGCGCAGCATGAATTTTTGGCGGGCGACACCCATCACGTCGCTTACGGCATGAATGCAGTTTATGATCACGGTCATCACGGCAATGCACTGCTATCGTGTTTTCCGATTGAATCGTCTTTCAATCATGATGTATCCGATCATGCGTTCGAATCCCGAGGCATTTTGCATTGCGTACTGCCGATCGGCGGCATGCCAGTGCATTGTTATGTCGTTCATCTGGGGCTGTTTGCCGGTAGCCGGCGACGTCAGACTGCAGCGTTGATCGATGCGGTGATGTCTACGGCGCCTGTCGACACGCCCGTTCTGATTGCGGGCGATTTCAATGACTGGACCAATGCATTGAGCGACACACTATGTGATCAGCTTCAGGTGACGGAAATTTTCGACCAGCATTTATCTTCACGCGGTTTTGGCACTTATTTGCGCCGTCTGTCGGGTCGTGGCCCTAAAAAAACACCGGCGCGTACCTTTCCGGCAGCAATGCCGGTGCTGCAGCTGGATCGTGTGTATATGCGCGGATTTGAGGTCGAGAGTGCGCAAGTGCTTTTCGGTGCCAGCTGGGCACGTCTGTCCGACCATGCACCTATCATCGCCGACTTGCGTCTTCATGTAACTGGCGCGACGGATCCATCCTCTCATTTCAACCGTGAAGACGCGCATGCCGGCAACGAGCTATAGCCGCAGCAATCATCTGTCGCTGTTGCATCGCGGCGCTGAATTTTTTCCGGCGCTGATTCACGCGATCGATGCTGCGCATGCCGAGATTTATCTCGAGACGTATATTTTTGCGATAGATGACACTGCCAATCAGGTCAGGGATGCACTGATACGCGCCGCATCGCGCGGTGTGATGGTGTATGTGCTGGTGGATTGGCTGGGCACAGGCAAATCAACCGTGGCCCTATTGCAGGCCGCATTTAAGCCGTCAGGTGCTCACTTTGTCGCATTCAATCCCTGGTTTCAGAGGGGCATTGCGCGAACCCATCGCAAAATAGTCGTGATTGATCAGCGGCTTGCTTTTCTTGGTGGCCTGAACATCAACGATGATCTGATTTCCGATGACGATAGTGGTATGCGCCTGCCAGCACCGCGCTGGGATTTTGCCGTCAGCATCATCGGGCCGCTGGTGGATGATGTCCATGCGGAAGTCGCCGCGCAATGGAGGCGGCAATCTGCGCAAACGTTGCGTCGCCGACTGGGCCGCATACGCCAGTGGTATGCATCGCGTGCCAGGTTGCAGTGGCAGGTAGCCGAGGCGGCGCTGGTGGTGCGGGATAACCTGCGCAACCGGGCGGCCATTGAGCGACAGCTGTTGCAGGCGCTTGGTCGTGCACACCACAGTGCTGTTCTAGTGACACCCTATTTCGCGCCGGGACGGAAGTTGCGTCGTGCCATGCTGCATGCCGCCACGCGTGGTGTGGATATCACCCTCTTGATCGGTGTGGGACAGTTTGTGATGCAGGACGCGGTGGCTCAGTCGTTTTATCCGCGCTTCGTTCGCGCAGGTATCCGTCTTGTGGAATATCGCGCGACTCAGTTGCATGCCAAGGCGGCGGTCGTTGATGATGCATGGGCGACGCTGGGCTCCAGTAACTTTGATGGCCTGTCGCTGTTCGTTAATCATGAAGCCAATATCATCGTCCGTGATGCTAACTTCTCGATGGTGCTGCGCGATATCATCGCGCGCGGTGTGGCCGAGGGAACGGTCATCACGGTTGAGAACGTCGCACATTTCTCCTGGATTCGGCGAGTCGGAAATCGGCTGGCTTATCTGCTGTATCGCGCGGTGCTGAAAATTATTACCGCAGGCCGATACACCAAGTAAGCACCGTCCTTTTCATCCCGAAAATCTCTACAATGCCGCCATGGACGAACCTATCCGAATCGATAAATGGCTGTGGGCGGCGCGCTTTTTCAAGACACGTTCACTGGCAACGGACGCAGTCGAGCGCGGACGGGTCCGCTTGAATGGCGACCGCTGCAAGCCAGCGCGTAATCTCCGTCCCGGTGATCTGTTGGATATTGATAACGGCAGTACCGAATGGCAGATCCGGGTAATCGCGCTATCGGGCCAGCGCGGGCCCGCCCCGGTGGCGCAAGCACTCTATGAGGAAACTGAAGACAGCCTGCGTCAGCGCGAGCAACGTGCCGAGCAGCGCAAAGTCTTTAGTGAGCCTGGCGAGGCGATACGCGGTCGCCCGACCAAGCGTGACCGGCGCATGATTGATCGCTCACGCGGCTAAGAATCTATCTCATCGGACCGCCCGCAACAGGCTCTCAGAGGGCGTTTCAGTGCATAATAGGACGGTCGTTCTATTGTGCTGTCCGGAGTCCTCCCATGACCGAAGTGCTTCATAAACCCCTGCGTAAAGGCGAGCAAACCCGCGCGAGCATTTTGGATGTTGCGCTTGACCTGGCCAGTCGCGAGGGACTCGAAGGTCTGACTATCGGCGTCCTGGCCGAGCGCATGAGCATGAGTAAATCCGGCGTCTTTGCCCACTTTGGTTCGCGTGAAGATTTGCAGATTGATGTGCTCAAGCTCTATCACCAGCAATTCGAACAAGACGTTTTTTATCCCAGCCTGCGCGAGCCACGCGGGCTGCCGCGTCTGCAAAGTTTGTTCAGCCGCTGGGTAGCGCGCGTCAGTCTCGAAATTGCTTCGGGTTGTATCTACATCAGCGGCGCGGTCGAATACGATGACCGTCCCGGGCCGATACGCGAGCATTTGGTCACGATGGTTCGTACTTGGCAATTGGCGCTGCAACGTGCTGCGCAGCAAGCGGTTGATGAACATCATTTAGCGCCTGACACCGATACACAGCAGCTGGTCTTTGAAATGTATGGGCTTGTGCTTGCTCTACATCATGATGCCCGCTTCATTCGCAGTCCGGGCTGCGTTGATCGCGCACATGTGGGCTTTGCCCGCCTAATTGCATCGACCCGTGTCTCGTCAGCAGGATCCCGCACTTAAAATTTTGATACATCGACGATCGATATTTTTGTAAAAAAACATCCTTGTCCCGGTATAAAAAAGTTAGCCTCATCGCCACCGCGTATTTCATTTCAGGAGATTTTCATGCCCAGTTACCGCGCGCCCTTGCGTGACATGCAGTTCGTGTTGCATGAGTTGCTTGAGGTGGATACAGCGCTCTCGGCCTTGCCCGCCCATGCGGGTCTGGACGCAGTCACCATCAACCAGGTGCTGGAAGAAGGTGGCAAATTTGCTGCCGAGGTCATTTTTCCGATCAACTCGGTCGGCGACCGCGAAGGCTGTCATTTCAATCCGGAGACGCACACGGTAACGACCCCAAAGGGTTTTGAGGAAGCCTATCGCCGCTATGTGGAGGCAGGTTGGCCGTCCCTGTCCTGCGATCCTGAATTTGGCGGACAGGGCCTGCCCATGGTCCTCAACAACGCCTTCTATGAAATGCTGAATTCGGCGAATCAGGCCTGGACCATGTACCCCGGCCTCTCGCATGGCGCGTATGAATGCCTGCATGCGCATGGCACCCCAGAGCAGCAAGCGCTCTACCTGCCAAAGCTGGTCTCGGGCGAATGGACCGGCACCATGTGCCTGACCGAAGCGCATTGCGGCACGGATTTGGGTCTGCTGAAAACCAAAGCGGTGTCCGAGGCTGATGGTAGCTACCGCCTCACGGGCAACAAGATTTTCATCTCCGCCGGCGAGCATGATCTGGCCGCCAATATTGTGCATTTGGTGCTGGCCCGGCTGCCGGATGCGCCGCCCGGCACCAAAGGCATCTCGCTGTTTGTGGTGCCCAAATTTGTGCCGGATGCGCAGGGTCAGCCGGGCGAACGCAATGCCATTACGTGTGGCGCTATCGAACACAAAATGGGCATTCACGGCAACGCCACCTGCCAGATCAATCTGGATGGTGCCACCGGGTGGCTGATCGGCGAGCCGCATCGCGGACTCAATGCCATGTTCGTGATGATGAATGCCGCTCGTCTTGGTGTGGGCATGCAGTCGCTTGGCCTGACCGAAGTCGCGTATCAGAATGCGCGTACGTATGCGCTCGAGCGCACACAGGGGCGTAGCCTGACGGGGCCGAAATCCGAATCTCAGCCCGCCGACACCATCATCGTGCATCCCGATGTACGCCGCATGCTGCTCACCGCGCGTGCTTTTGCTGAAGGCGGGCGTGCCTTCACATCGTATGTGGCCCTGATGATTGATCGCGAATTGAATCACCCCGATGAAGATGAGCGCAAGCAAGCCGCTGATGAGGTCGCATTGCTTACACCCATCATCAAAGCCTTCCTCACCGATAACGCATGGATCGCGACTTCAGAAGCATTGCAAGTCTTTGGAGGTCATGGCTACATCGCCGAATGGGGTATGGAGCAATATGTGCGCGACGCACGTATCAATATGATCTATGAAGGCACCAACACCATACAGTCACTGGATCTGCTGGGGCGCAAAGTGCTGATGGACAATGGCGAGAAGCTGCGCGCCTTTGGTGACAAGATCAAATCCTTCATTGATGAGAACGGTACCGATGAAGCGATGTCTGAATTCATCACGCCGCTGGCCGATATCGGTGATAAGGTCACCAAACTGACCATGGAAATTGGCATGAAAGCATTTCAGAATCGTGATGAGGTCGGCGCAGCGGCCGTGCCGTATTTGCGGGTGCTTGGGCATCTGGTGTTTGCGTATTTCTTTGCCCGCATGGCAAAGATTGCGTTAGAAAAATCATAGAG
>JBILCO010000083.1:0-7548 GCA_044353075.1 Burkholderiaceae bacterium | reverse complement strand
CTTTTTCAACTTTCTATATGGTGACGCCCTTACAATGTCTGATAGTCAGGGCGGCAATGATGTGCTGACTGGGGGAAATAACTCTGCTGCAAACTTTCTTTATGGCGACGCCGGTCAAATGTCTGATAGCCAGGGCGGCAATGATGTGCTGACTGGAGGAAATAACTCTGTTAAAAACTTTCTTTTTGGCGATGCCTCGCAAATGTCTGATAGCCGGGGCGGCAATGACATTCTCTCAGCAAGCGATAACCTAATCTCTGGTTCGTTTGGAACGCAAAATTCACTTTATGGTGACGCCCAATACCACGTTACCGGCAATGTCATTTGCGGAAATGACCGCCTGATTAGTGGCACGGGTAACGATGCGATGTGGGGTGATATTGCGGGCTCTGGCGTAGGAAACTCAACCATTGACCTCACCCGCGTCACGACGGGCCAGGATATTTTTGTCTTCTCTGCCAATAACGGAACCGATACGATTCATGACTTCCGTCACGGCGAAGACAAGATCGAATTGAACGGCATCGGCGTTGCTAGTTTCGATGAGCTGATGTCTCACCTTCAGTCGGGAGAAACAAATACCGTCATCACCTTCGAATCCAACACCATTACGGTCATTGGTGTCACCGAAATGACAGCTGCAGACTTTCTCTTTACCTGATCAGGTCATCGAAAGATCGGAGCATTCGCCTCTGTCGGGAATGTTCCGGTCTGCTGATCGGCTACCGCAAGTTGAAGAGCCGTATACCCGCCGCATCCAATTCACGCTGCTCTTTTTTTGCCGCGATTTGTTCGGTATTGCGTTCCTCGCGCTCGACCATGGCTTCCATTTTGGCTTGCTCGCGCTGAGCGACGAGTAATGCAGCTTTGGCTTCAATGAGTTGAACGCGCGCTACTGAGGTTTGTGATTCAACGCGCAGACGCAGACTGCGCAAATGCTCGAGGAATTTTCGGTAGGCGATGTTATCGCTGATTTTGTGGGATTCTTTTTGCGTGGCGTTGTAGCGCTCGACATAGTCTGCACGCAGTTTGTCGATATGCGCCTCACTACCCTCGAGTTTTTCTACCCGCGCACGAGCTTCAACCACGCGGGCGTGAGCCTCACGGGTAGCGTGCTGTGCGCGTTCTGCGAGGATATTCCAGCAGTTATTCATTGTTTGGGCTTGGTAGTGGTACAGCCTGTCACGAACTCAGGCGGGCGTCTCATAGACCCAGCAACTGCCGGATGTTCTGACGGGTAGTGGCATGATCCACTTCGGTATGCATGTCTTGCACAAGAAAAGCCTCAAGTTGCGAGCGCAGTGCAATCGCCTGATCGATCTCGGGATTGGAGCCCATTTCATAGGCGCCCACCGAAATCAGATCCTGATTCTGCTGATACAAGGACCAGAGTCGGCGTACACGATTGGCGAGCTTGAGATCGTCGGCCGGTAGTAAATTCTGCATGACTCGGGAAATCGATCCGTTCAGATCAATCGCCGGATAGTGCGCCGCATCGGCCAGCTTGCGAGACAACATGACTTGTCCGTCCAGCGAGGCACGAGCAATATCAACAATCGGATCCTGCGCATCATCACCTTCGGCCAGCACGGTATAGATCGCCGTGATCGCGCCATAGCCATGACGACCGACACCGGTACGTTCAATCAAATTGGGCAGCAAGGCAAATACGGAGGGCGGATAACCTTTGGCAGTCGGTGGCTCGCCAATGGCCAGACCGATTTCTCGCTGCGCATGCGCGACCCGAGTGAGGCTGTCCATCAGCATCAGCACATTCTTGCCCTGGTCACGGAAATATTCAGCGATGACGTGCGTCAGGTGCGTGGCCTTCAGGCGCATCACGGGCGAGACATTCGCCGGTGCTGCGATCACGATGGATTTGGCGCGGCCTTCGGGACCGAGCACTTCATTAATGAAAGCCTGAACTTCGCGTCCGCGCTCGCCGATCAAACCGATTACCACCACATCGGCTTTAGTAAAACGCGTAATCATGCCCAACAGCGAGCTCTTGCCAACGCCGGAACCGGCGATCAGGCCGATACGCTGACCGCGCCCGAGGGTGAGCAGGCCATTAATGGCTTTGACGCCAACATCCAGTATCTGATTGATCGGACCGCGTTCCATCGGATTGAGCGGCAAGCCCAGCAAGGCAAGCCTGTCGGGACAATCGGGCGGCGGACCGCCATCCAGCGGCTCACCCAATGCATCGATGACACGGCCCAGCAAGCCATCGCCCAGACGGGCTTCCGACGAATTGGCCAGCACGCGCACGGTTGCACCGGGGCCAATGCCCATAGGCTCGGTGAATGGCATCAGAAACAAGGTCTGGTCATTGAAGCCCACGACTTCGGCAGAAATTTTTTGTCCGGTATTGCCTTCGATTTCGCACAAGGCGCCAAGCGGCGCCATAATGCCGCGCGCTTCCAGCGTCATACCGACCAGCCGTACCAATGTGCCGGTGTTGCAAGCGGGTGGCGTACGGGTCTGCGCGATCAGGCGCTCGACCACATCGGCGTAATCAATCGTTGATGACATCGTCATTACCGGTCGTTTCGACTGCCGTGACATCTTCGATGTGCTGACTGCCGCGCTGCGACTCATTCAGGCGATCGGAAAGTCGCGAACCACCGGCCTGCCAGCCGGGTGCTGCGGGCTGATTCAGTGATTTTTTCAGACCATCAACGCGGCGTTGCATCAGATCTTCCACCACGCTGCCATCGAGTGACACGCGAACACTACCGCGCTCGAGCAGGGAATCCGGACGCAAAATCATGCTGTCGCTGAATTGCGCCACCAGCGGTCGATAGGCTTCGAGATCTTCGGGGTTGAGATGCACGATCACAGCTTTCTCGCCCGAGGCATTCAGTTCACGCAGGCTGTTATCCACGAGCCGTGAAATCGTCTGCGGGGATTGTGCGAGTTCACCGCGCACCAATTGCTCGGCGAGATGAACCGTGAGTTTTTTAACGGGCTCGAACATCGCATCAGCATCGAAACTGAGTTTTTTCAGCGCTGCCTGCAATGTCTTGAGTTGTGTGATTTGTGTGTCATGTTGTGTTTGCAGCTCGGCACGGGCCTGGGCCATGCCCGCTTCCAGACCTTCGTTGTACGCAAGCTCGCGGGCTTCAGCACGCGCCTGTTCGCGCGCTGCTTCCACCAGAGCGGTCACCGCCTCACCGGATAAATCGGGAGTCGCCGCTGCGCTGGCACTTACGCCGGCAACGACGGGCGCTTCCTGCGCGCTGGCCGCCTGAGCCTCGGTGGCTGTTACGAATTCTTTGTTGGCTTCTGTTGCAGATTCTGTTGCAGATTCTGGTACGGGTTCGGACGTCAGGTCAGGTACATCAGTCTCCGGCATCTGTGCGCTGGCCGCATCGACTTCGTCAATAGCGGATGCGTCACTGTCGGTGATCTCTGCCATCAAGGCAGCCGCTTGGGCAATCGCTGCCTCCCCGGCTTCGACGACAGGGCCATCGACCTCCGACGCTTGTGCAGCGGCGACGTTCTCGTCCGGGGCATCGGTGTCAGTAAATACGGCATTGCGCTGCGCTGCCATCGATGCATCGGCGACGAAATCGCTGTCCTGCACTGCCGCCTGCGCTGTCGCGGGCGAGGGCTCGGGCATGAATACATCGTGTGCGCTGGTATCCGACGCAAACGCGGTGCCGCCACTCAGGTCAGCCAGCTCGATGATTTCGTCGAGCGCAAACGTACCGGTTGCTTCCTTGCTGATCAGCGGATCGGACTCGAAGCCGAACTCCGGCCGCTCGTCGGGAGTCAGGGCAAAGACTTGTTCTTCCTTGACCAGCAGGTTCTGCACCGCGAACGGATTGGCAACCGGATCGAACATCCGGTTCGGCAGGTATTCGTGGCGCCGACGCGCTGTGCTCGAAGACTCAGACAAAATCGGCTCCGCCGGAAGCGAGGATCAGCTCGCCCTTCTCGGACAGTTTTCGGGCCTGACGCATGACTTTCTTTTGCGCGTCTTCGACTTCGGTCATGCGCAGCGGTCCCTTGGATTCCATATCGTCGACAAACATGCCACGCGCACGGCTGGACATATTGTCGAGGAACTTGGTCTTGACCTCTTCCGTTGCGCCTTTCAGGGCAATCATCAGCAGATCAGGCTCAACCGCACGCATGAGCGCCTGGATACCACGGTTGTCCACCGCTGCCAGATTTTCGAAGCTGAACATATTGTCCTGAATCCGCAGCGCGAGTTCTTCATCAATCTGACCAACGCCCTGCATGATCGCGGACTCCAGTTCGACCTTGGTGAAGTTCATGATTTTTGCTGCCGCCTTCACACCGCCAAAGCTGGACGATGACGACGAGGCATTGTTGGAGAACTGCGCTTTCATGATGGTTTCCAGTTCCTCCATCGCCGATGGCTGAACAGTATCCAGGCTCGCCACGCGCTGCACGACTTCAGGGCGCGACTCTTCAGGCAGAAATCCCAGTACATCGGCAGCGACTTCCGATTCGAGCACGGACAAAATGATCGCGGTGACCTGCGGGTGTTCGCCGCGAATCATCTCGGCAATCGCTCGTGCATCCATCCACTGCAAAATTTCCAGGCCACGGCTGGCACGGTTGGGCATGATGCGAGACAGCACGGATGCCGCCTTGTCCGGACCGAGTGCGCGCTTGAGTACCGTCTCGACATAATCGGTGGTGCCCAGCGACAGGCTGGTTTGCTTTTTCAACGTATCGACGAACTGATCGAGCACGGCGTTCACCGCCTCCTGTGACAAGTCAGCCACCGAGACCATCGCTGCCCCGAGTTCCTGAACTTCTTTCGGATCGAGGTAGCTGATGATGTTCGACGCCAGATCTTCACCGAGCAAGAGCATCAGAACGGCAGCTCGCTGCGTATTGGTCAGCTCGGCGAGTTCCCGCCTGAGTTCGTCTGACATGGGCGGAGGACCATTGTCCGGTTTGGGTGCTTCCGCGGTAGTTTTTGGATCTGCCATAAATAACCTCTGTCGTAACCTCTGTCGTAAGCTGTACTGTACTCAGCGCTGTCTTCTGCTTGTGCTGCTGCTTATGCTGCCTTTTAAGCGGTGTATTCAGCGCTGTGGTGACACCTTATTTTTTCTTCTCGGCGTTCGTAGAACGCAGCATGTTCTTGACCATCAGAACCACACGGCTCTGTTCTTTTTCGGTGAGAATTTTCACCAGAATAAGTTTGTCGTCATAGCTCTTGGCATCGCCCAGCAATTCCGATGGTACAGCCACGCTTTTTTTGGCGGGCTTGAATTTGTTTCGCATTTCCTCAAAATTTTGAGAATCTGCTTCTCCCTCGGTCGCGCCGGCCGTATCAGGCTTCGCGGGCTTGTCTTTATCGCCTGGCGCTTTGCCATCCGCCGTGGCGACTTTCGCTGCACCCGGCTTGGGAATCTCTTTGGCGGCGACATCGGTCGCTGCCGCTGTTCCTGCTTTGCCTGCCAGACCGGGCTTGACCGGCGCCGCGGCAGTTTTTGCAGGCGCCGCTGCTGCTCCGGCAGAGGCTGGTGCTGCTGCTCTGGCAGGTGCGGCTGCACTGGTGGCTGCTGTTTTAACAGGAACACCTGCCGGCTTTGCAGAAGCCGCCGCCCCGGGTGCGGTAGCCACTCGCGCAGGCACTGCAGCGGTCTTGACCGGCAGAGCGCCTGCTCGGGGCGGGACCGCCACTGTTTTCGCAGCGACCGCTTTCGCAGGTACGGCAGCAGGCCTGGCTGGGACTGCCGTGGCACTCTTCGCAGCCGGGGCTGCAGGCCGTGGTACCTCAGGTTTTTTTACTTCTGCCATGATGTTTCCGTTTCAGTGTTGAGTCAGTGACGATCAGGACTTGACCATGTTTTTCAATACCAGCGCCACACGACCGGATTCCTGCGAGACCAGCATGCGAATCAAGGCGACTTTGTCATCATAGCTGTTGGCCGTATCGAGCATGTCGGCGGTGAAGGTCGGTTTCTTCGGCTTCATCGCTTGCATGCGGGCCTTGAGTTCATCCAGGGTTTCACCTTCCTGCATCTCGATCTCGCCCTCGGCCAGCTCAAGCTCGCCTTCCTCGGCTGCGGCCAAGGCGGCGGCTTCTTCTTCGGCCAACAGTGCAGCGGCTTCCTCTTCTTCGGCAGCAATGGCGGCCGCTTCTTCTTCGGCGATTCGCGCTTCTTCTGCCGCCAGTTCCTCCGCCGCGGCTTGCGCTTCTTCCGCCGCTTTGGCTTCGGCCGCTGCCTTGGCATCTTCCAGGGCTTTGAGTTCTTCCGCAGTCGGACTGACGACCGGCGGCATGATCTGGTTGATCGTGGGTCCTTTGACCAGTGGACGCACCACAGCCAGCATGAAGACGATGATCACGAGTGCAGCGAGACCGATTTTAATGAAATTCTGAATATCGCCGTTTTCGTACCAGGGCTTGGCGGGTTCAGGTGCGAGTGACTCAAAACGTGCCGGTGCCACGGTGACCACGTCACCCCGCGCTTCGCTATAGCCTACTGCGCTACGCACAAGGTTCAGCATGCGATCCAGTTCCTGCGCGCTGTAAGGAATAGTCGTGGGTGCACCCGGCGCAAATCCCTGGCCATTCGCAGGCGGCGGTGCCGGACGTTCAGCAACAACGACAGCGACAGTGACGCGAGAGATATTGCCCAGTGAATTTTTTACGTGACGTACCGAGCGATCCATTTCAAAGTTACGCGTCGACTTGGTCGTGACGATTTCATTGGTCGCAGGCTTCTCTTCATTGGTATTGGTGTTTTTGGTCAGATCGGCATCTGGCGGTGGCGAGTTGGTCATCGCACCGGGAATACCTTCCGGATCCAGCTTGAATTTACGCTCAGTGGTCAGCGCTTCGGAACGCGGCTTGACGCCTTTGTCCTTGTCATCGAAATCTTCGGTCGTTGTTTCAACCTGGGTGTAATCGAGTGTCAGATTAACCTGCGCCTGCACCGCGGCTTCACCCACGACCGGCGAGAGCAATTCAGTCACGCGATTACGATAGGTTTCTTCCGTACGCTGCTTGTGCGCCATTTGCGCCATGGTGAGACCCATAGCGGCATCGACCTGGTTTTCTTCGGTCATCAGATTACCCTGGTCATCGACCACCGACACGTTTTGCGGCGACAGATAGGGCACACTGGAGGACACCAGATGCACGATCGCCTTGACCTGCGGTGTGGACACGCCACGACCGCTGTGCGGGGTCAGAACAACCGAGGCTTTCGGTGTCGCGCGCTCACGCACAAAAACGCTCTGCTTGGGCAGGGCGAGGTGAACACGTGCGGCTCTGATGGTGGAAATCTGCATGATGCTGCGCGCGAGTTCCTGCTCGATCGCGGTGTTGTACTGCACCTGCTCCATGAACTGACTGGTGGTCATGGAAGATTTGTCTTTCAGCGAATCCATACCGATCGGCTGCGCTTCTTTCGGAATGCCCTGCCCGGCCAGAAAAATACGCGCTTCGTGATAACGCGATTCAGGAACCGTGATCTGTCCACTGCTGGTATCAACTTTGGGTTTGAAATCACCTGCCTTCAACGCCTCGATCGCCGCTTGCTTATCATT
>JBILCO010000081.1:0-7605 GCA_044353075.1 Burkholderiaceae bacterium | reverse complement strand
GACGCCGCGTTTTGCCTCACTCACCACATCGCCAAATGTCTGTGGCGTCCGGCATCGACCGATGATTATCTGGCCTGCTTTGATGCCTTCACCCGCCACTATGTCGCTGGTGTGACCTGGGAGAGCGCCGAGACCATCGAGGCACGCACATCACGGCTGCTCGCGGCCATTTTGCTCGCGCGCGTTGATGGCAAATCACCCTTGGAATACCTGACCGAATCCGACCGGCAGCGTCTGCGTGCGTTTGCACGTCGCTGGCTGTTGTCACCCGCAACCCGGCTCGCTGAAATGCGCGCCGCATGGAAAGAGGAACTCGCTGCATGAGCACACGTATTCAATCCGTACAGGCCCGACGTATCTGGGATTCGCGCGGCCGGCCCACCGTGGAAGTCGACGTCCATCTGGAAAATGGCACGATGGGGCGCGGCATTGCACCAGCCGGCGCTTCCACCGGCAGCAATGAAGCGATTGAGCTGCGGGATGGCGGTGCGGCTTTTGGTGGCTATGACGTGCAGAAAGCACTCGCCAATATCAGCCGCGAGATTGCGCCGGCTTTGATTGGCAGCGACGCGCTGGATCAGCGTGGTGTTGATGAACAACTGATTGCATTGGATGGCACGCCGAACAAAGGGCGGCTGGGCGGTAATGCCTTGATTGCGACATCGATGGCAGTGCTGCACGCAGCGGCAGCGTCGCAGAGACTGCCGCTCTGGCGTTACCTCGCCGGCGATCAGCCCGTGCTGCTACCGCTGCCCGAGATTCAGATCTTTGGTGGTGGCGCGCATGCTGGTCGTCGTATTGATATTCAGGATTTGCTGGTCATGCCGGTCGGCGCGCACAGCATGGATGAGGCACTGGCGATGGTAGCCAATGTCTATCGCGCCGCCGGTGATCTGATGTCCGATGCCGGTCGTCGTGCCGGTGTGGCAGATGAGGGGGGCTGGTGGCCGGATTTCGCGAGCAATGAAGAAGCGCTGCAGATGCTGACGCGTTCCATCGAGAAGGCGGGGTACGGTAACGGCGAGGTCATGATCTCGCTCGATATCGCCGCCTCCGAGTTCGGCAGCGGCGGCATCTATCGCCCCGGTCTGGAGGGCAGGTCGTATGAGCGCGACGAATGGATCGCCGTGCTGCTTCACTGGCTGGCGAAATACCCGATTCTCTCTATCGAAGATCCGGTAGCGGAAGATGACACCGAAGGCATGATTGCCTTCACCCAAGCGGCCGGTGCGAAGGTACAGGTGATCGGCGACGATTATCTGGTCACGAATGCCGCGCGCGTGCGTGAGGCTTCAGCGAACAAGGCCTGCAATGCGGTGCTGATCAAGCCGAATCAAGCGGGCACAATCAGTGAGACTTTCGATGCCTTGCAGGCTGCGAAGGCCTGCGGTTTTTCAACGATTGTCTCTGCCCGCTCGGGTGAGTCGGAAGATGTGATGATCTCGCATCTGTCCGTAGGCTGGAACGCGCGACAGCTGAAGGTCGGTTCATTCGCTCGCAGCGAGCGTATGGCGAAGTGGAATGAGTTGCTGCGAATTGAGGAAGCGCTCGGTGCTTCGGCTATCTATGCCGGCCGGGGTGCGCTGCCAGTGTAGATTGATCAGCTGCCGAAAGTCGTTCCCTCGTCCAGCGGATACAACGGACGCCGAATGTTTTTGAAAGGGAAGAGCGCATAGTTCGAACTGGTCGGCCCGCCCTCATCAGCGTCGCATTCGACCAGCGCCTTCGCCATTGCGCCAAACACGGGGCGTGCATACATCCGCGATTTAAGTAGCAGATAGTCATAATCTGCGGGATCCAGCCCCACACATTCGAAGATGCCGATGTCACACGGTTCTGCCCATGCTGACGCGGGCGCCGGTGTAGATCGGTCCCGTGACCGTGAACTCGCCATCACTTTTTGCGCGTACCAAACCGGTCAGGCGTACCGGAGTTTTAGTCATCCCTTGCTGCGTGAGCGGGATGTGATTGCCGATATCAGCGCCGACGACGTCAGTCGCTCGCATCTTCCACAGCCGCTGTACCGCTTGCGGATCGCAGATCGGGCCGACGACAATCGGCGTCAGGTGCGCTTTTAGCGCGGCCTGCAGCACATCCATCGTGTCGCAGGTGCCACCCGACATCACATTGTCGCTATGGTCCAGCAGCAGCACCGGTCCGTTGCCGGGTTCGGCATGCAGCGCCTTCGCTGTCGCCATCGATTCGCTGAGGGCTTCGCTGCGGTACACAAAACCCTCGCGGTCGCGCCAGATCTGCTGCGCGATGTCGTTGGCCACAGCCTCTGCTAGCGCTTTGTCATTGTCGGTCACCACAATCACCGACATGCCCGCATCGTTAAAATCGGCGAGCGAGAAGCCAGCCATGATCGATACGGCGAGCACGCCAGGCTTTTGTTCTGCACGCCGCGCGGCATCAACAGCGCGCCGCATGGCGCCTTCATTCGTATTGCTGCGTAGCGTGTGTGACAGCAGCGGCAGCTGGGCAAAGCGCGTGAACGGGCGTATCTTGCCTGCAATCCAGTCCATCATCAGCCGACCGGCATGTTCGCCCGTCTCGGCCATGTCGATATGCGGATAGGTCTTGAAGCTGACGATGATGTCGGCGTTGTCGACCATGGCCGGTGTCACATTGCCGTGCAGGTCGAGTGCGACGGCGATCGGTGTATCGGGTGCGATCGCGCGTATCGCTTTCAGTAGTTCACCCTCACCATCGGCCGCATTGTCGGCGACCAGCGCGCCGTGCAAATCGAGCAGTATCACATCCGGTTGTTCGCGCACACCATTGAGGATGGTCTCGACCAAATGACTGTAGGCATCGGCAGCAACGGTGCCGCTGGGGTTGGCGGTTGCAGACACGGGCGTGATCAGCGTGGCATTAGGTTGGGATTCAACGATGCGGATGAACGCGCCCATCGCGGTACGCGCATCGCGCTGCTCGCTTAACGCATCCTCGCCGTAGCGCGGCTCGAAATCGGCGAGCGACGTTGTGATGGGCGAGAAGGTATTGGTTTCGTGATTGAAGCGGGCGATCAGGAATTTCATCGACGGTCTACCCCTCAGTGCAGCACGGACCATCCGCGTTGCTTTACAGCTCACCTTACAGCTCAACCATTACGACCTTATCCCGGCTGGCGCAGCGAGCGTTTCAGTATCTTACCGTTGGCGTTGCGGGGCAGTGGATGGCTGGTGAAATATACTTGCTCGGGTACCTTGTAATCCGCAAGGCGCGCCGCGCAGTGCGCGCGTACCGCCTCGGCATCAGTGGTCGATGCGGGCGCATCGGGTGCATACAGGTAAGCATGCACACGTTCGCCGAGCACCGGGCAGGGGTGGCCGACGACGGCTGCCTCGACCACGCCGGGCCATGCCATCAGTGCATTCTCGACCTCGACCGAATAGATTTTGAAGCCGCCACGGTTGATCATGTCCTTGATGCGATCAAAGATGCGCACCAGTCCCTGTTCATCTACCGAGCCCAGATCACCGGAGCGCCAGCAGCCGTCGGCAAAACCCTTGGCAGTTGCTTCCGGGTTGTCCCAGTAGCCGGGCACGACCATCGGGCCGCCTATCCATAACTCACCGGACTCACCGGTCGGTACCGGCTGGCCGTCTTCGTTCATCACGCGAATGTCCCCGCAGGGCACGGCAATGCCAACGCTGTCGTTATGAATGGCCGAGAGTCCGAGCGGCATGATGGTGGCCGGTGAGGTCACCTCGGTCGATCCGTAGCAGTTCACCAGTGTCAGCCCGGGCACCGCCTCAGCCAGCGCCTGGACGGTGGGCACCGGCATGGGTGCGCCGCCATAGCTGCCGACGCGCCAGTGACTTAAATCCAGCGTGCGGAATGCCGGCTGCAGCAGGCACAGCTGATACATCGCCGGCACCATCAATGAATACGTAATGCGCTCACGCGCCGCGAGCTCAACAAAGGACGCGGCCTTGAACTCAGGCACGATCACCAGCGTGCCACCGACATGCACCATCACCGCAATCAGTGCGATCAGTCCCGTCACATGGCTGGCAGGCACGGCGAGTGCTGCGCGGTCTTCGTGCGTGAGCTTTAGCGCAATCTGGAAATGAATCACTGAATGCGCGATGTTGAAATGCGTGAGCATCGCGCCCTTGGGATTGCCGGTCGTGCCCGAGGTATACAGAATGCAGGCACAGGCTTCCTCATCAACTGTCGCTGCGGGTACATCGGGGCCATCAATTGCGGACAGGGTGTCGGCTCTGACGCCGGTTGTACTTGCCGCGCTTGTCGTGCCTGTGATGTCTGTCTGGCCTGTTACATCTGTTTTACCGGTTGAAATCCGCAGCCGTAAGGCAGGCGCGGTAGCTTCATCCGGCAGGCGGTCGGCGAGATCTTCATCGAAGACGATGCCTGCTGCGCCACATTGCCGAAGGATGTAAGCCAGCCCCGGTGCTTGCTCGCGCGTGCCGACGGGTACGGCAATGACGCCGAGTTTTTGCAGCGCGAACAGCACGGACACAAACTCGGCCCGATTGCTGATGAACATGACGACACGCTCACCGGCTTGCAGTCCGCGCGCCGCCAGTCCGTTGGCGATGCGATTGATTTCGGCATCCAGCTGACGATAAGTCCAGCGCTGCTCATTACAGGCCAGCGCTTCATTGTCGGGATGGGTCGCCACCGCCTGCATGAACATCGCGTAAAAAGAGGCGGGACGATCGGTGAAACAGCGCAGAGACCGGCCATCGAAGTGGGCCTCGGTACGCATGTCGGGCAGGGTGATGTGCTGATGCCAGTCGATCATACGGAAAGTCGGTTGCAGTAAAGAGCGATGGATGCGACGGAATCGACGGGAATCAGGCGGTGACCAGATTGGCGCCGCGTTCGATCACGATTTCGGCATCGAGCAGATTGCGTGAATGATTCAGATCCGACTGGGCAATCAGTACCGAGAGTTCGCTGCCGCGCAAACCGGCAATCACTTCCGACAATCGTGCCGAGAGGGCCGGTGCCACGCCTTCGAAAGGTTCATCGAGCAGCAGCAGTCGCGTGCCAATCGCCATCGCGCGTGCCAGCGCAACGAGTTTTTGCTGGCCACCCGAGAGCAGCAGTGCGCGTCGCTCGCGCATGTCGCGCAATTCCGGCAGTACGTCGTAGACGAAAGCCAGCCGTGGCGCGGTATCGGCGACGTTGGATGCCCACAGCGGTACCAGAATATTTTCTTCGACCGTCAGCTCGGGTACCAGTCCGCGATCTTCGGGCATGTAGCCGATGCCGAGTCCGGCGCGGGCATGGCGCGGCAGTGCTGACAAATCCTGACCATTGAAACGAATGGCGCCACTCGTCAAGGGCAAATGACCCATGATCGCGCGTAGCGTGGTGGTTTTACCGGCGCCATTACGCCCGATCAGGCCAACCATTTGCCCCTGAGTCATCTGTAGTGACAGTCCGCGCAGCACTTGCGCCGATTGTATCGATACGCCGATGTCGACTATCTCAAGCATGATCTTCCGCTTCCCTGAAGTCGCCAGTCACATAGCGTTTCACATCGGCCATCGCCAGTGCCCTGTCGGGCGTGTCATCGGCAATAATGCGGCCGCTGTAAAACGCGACCACGCGATCGGCATAGCGCGCGACGATATCCATATCATGTTCAACGAAGAGCACCGTCACACCTTGCTCATCCAGTGCCCGCATGACCGTATCCATCATCGGAAATTTTTCATCGGCAGAGACCCCCGACGTCGGCTCATCCAGCAGCAGTACCTTGGGTTGACGGGTCAGCGCCATCGCGATGTCGAGTAGTTTACGCACGCCGCCGGGCAGTTCGCCGACCAGCCGGTCTTCGTGGGCTGCAAGGTCGAAGCGTTGCAGTAATGTGCGGGCATCTTCAATGGCCGTCGGATTTTTTGCGGGCCGCCAGAACGACAACACGCCCTGTTGCGAGGCAATCGCCACCAGCATGTTGTCCAGCACTGACAGCTCTTTGTACAGCTGGGGAATCTGGAAAGAACGCGCCACGCCCATGCGGGCGATTTGCCGCGGTGACAGCCCGACGATGTTGTCACCGTCGAGCAGAATCTGTCCCGCATCTGGCTGAATGTAACCGGTCAGCATATTGACGAAGGTGGTCTTGCCCGCGCCGTTGCTGCCGATCAGGCTGACTTTCTGACCGGCGGGAATGTCGAGCTGTATATCAGCGGCGGCGGTGACAGCGCCAAAGTTTTTTTGAACACCGCGTGCGAGGATGGCGGATCGTTGCTGTGTCATGGCTGACCTCGCGGTGTGGGCTTTGCCGGATAGCGCGCAGTCCACAAGGAACCGATGCCGCTGGGCAGAAAACGAATCACGGCCAGCAAGAAGAGGCCCAGCACCAGTTGCCAGCTGTTCGGGAAATAGGCGCTCGAGAATGATCGGACGATTTCGAGAACGGTGGAGGCGACAAAGGCCGCCAGCACGCTGTGGTGTCCGGCGAGAATGGCGACAAACACGAAGTCGCCCGAGCGTGTCCAGTAGCTGAACTCCGGTTCGACGTGTCCCAGCGCCATGACGGCCAGCGCGCCACCCAGACCGCCGCAAAAGGCAGCAATCACAAAGTTCGAGGCAATCAGCGAGCGTACCGAGCTACCCAGATATTCGACACGGATTTCATTGTCGCGCGCAGCGAGCGCCACCAGTCCGCGCGTGGAATCAAAGTAGATGCGCATCGCAATACCTACGATGCCTGCCAGCGTGACGGTGACTGCAAAGTTTGCGTAGCTGGCCCAGCTGTCGCCAGGGCGCATGCCGAAGAAGTTAGCGCGGCCCATATTGAAACCATCGGAGCCGCCCATGGATTCGGATTTGACCAACAAGCCGTACAGCACCATCGACAGCGCCAGCGAGAGCATGGCGAAAAAGATGCCGCGATAGCGTGCGATCAGCCAGGCGAAGGGCGCAGCCACGAGTGCAGCGAGCAGGCCACCCGCAATCGCCAGCGTGACGGCATCGGTGATGCCCAGCCGGCCAAAGGCGAGTGCGGCGGTATAGCCGCCAATCGCAAACACCAGCCCCTGACCAAATGACACGACACCGCTGCGCATGAGCAGCGCGATACCGAGCGACACCAGACCATTGGCTGCCGACATGGTGACCAGAAAAGTCAGCCAGCGCGGCATCATCGTACCTGCCAGCAGCAGTAAAACGATACACAGCAAACCGGCGGCGAACGTGCGCGAGAGCGCAAAACCTCCCTGCGTCATATCAGATTTTCCTCGCCTGTATGCGCTGGAAGAGTCCTTCAGGCCGGAACATCAGCACGACGGCCATCACCAGATAAATCGAGAACAGCTCCGCGACCGGCATCAGATGCACGGCAGCCGAGCGGGCAATGCCGACAATCAGTGCGCCAACCGCGGCACCGGGAATGCTGCCCAGACCGCCGATGATCACCACGGCGAACGAGACGATGATCACGCCGACCGATACGCCCGGCTGCACGGAAATCATCGGCGCGGTGAGCGCGCCGCCGAGCGCGGCGAGAAAAATGCCGGCGGCGAAAGCGAGTGTGTAAATGCGCGAGACATTCACGCCCATACTGGAGGCGACTTCTTCGCTGTGAATGACAGCCAGTACCAGCTTGCCGATACGCGTGCG
>JBILCO010000080.1:0-7681 GCA_044353075.1 Burkholderiaceae bacterium | reverse complement strand
TTATGGTTTAATGCCCTCATAATCCGTTGGTGCCGTGTTCGACTCACGGGGGGCCCACCAAATAAATCGCTGCAGTGTTTACGCACTGTGGCGTTTTTCTTTTTGCGCTGTCAATCATCGCCACGCGGTTTGGCTTTGTCGCACCGTATTAAATCTTTGCTGCCGGTATATGTGAATCGCCCCGGGTTTTGAGGAGGCTTCAACTTTTGAGAGGATGGAGCCATGAACAAGACCAACAAATTTTCCCCCGAAGTCCAAGAGCGTGCGGTGCGGCTAGTGCAGAAGTGCCGGTGAGCCGGAGATGTGTCCGTTTACTGCTGTTTAATTATTATAAAGATAATAATGCTAAACGCTTGATCTTGTATATTCCGGAATCCCACTATGATGCCGGCTGATAACCGGCGCTCAGGTGGAGCTTTTCTTGTTTCACCTTGATGCCAAATTTGCACGTCCGAATAGTCGGTGTTATTTCAGCGTCCTTCCAATTTGTAAAAATTCATTTCCGGACGATTTACCCGTGCTCTGAAAGCTATGATCACAGCAACGAAAACCCTTGGGGGTTTCCTGGATTATTGGGACGAGCGCGGGACCGATACGTCTGACCCCGCTGACGACCTCCTCAATACTGGCTTTAAGAGTCAGGCATAACTAAAAAAATGATGACAATACGTATCGCAATCACGCTGCTGGCCCTGATCTCTCCGTTCGGAATAGCAGGGGCTGTGGTGGTACCCGCCAGTGGCGAATATTTGTTCGGGCCGGAGACGTCTGAAAATGAGGCCTGTGAACTCGCGCGCAACAAGGCCAAGTCACTCGCCTTGTCGCAGGTTGTGGGTGAGAAGGTGTCCAGCGAAGAGCAGCTGATCTGTAATCAGACGACCGGAAAATCCAGCGATTATGGTTGTGAATTCAATCGCATCAGCTGGTCCATGATTGATGGTGACATACGGGCAATCAAAAATGAAGTAAGGAAAATCGAAAGCCGTCAGGGCGCACGAGCTTGCGTGGTCAGTCTAGAGGCGGACATTATTGAACCTTCAAAAAAACCGGATCCTGATTTTGATATCAGGGTCAGTCTGAATAAAACGGTTTTCACAGTGGGTGACGATATGCTCGTCGAGCTCGAGGGTACGCAGCCTGCGCATTTGGTAATTTTTAACTGGCTGCCGAATCAGAAAAATGAAGTGCTGCGTATCATTCCTTATCCCAGTGATCCCAATATTCAGTCCCTTCACCTGACGCGTGGCGATGGCAGCAAAATCTCCCGCAAGTTCCCGATGGAGACGCACTGGTCAGATGCTTATAGCAAAAACAAAAAATTCATTGATGAGTGGCTGATTATCATCGCCACAAAGAAGCCTTATCAGTGGTTGTCTGCTTATGATTTCGATCAATTCAGAGAGAAGCTCAGAGAAATCCCCGTTGATGAACGACGTATCGTTCGCAAGGGTTATCAGCTGACGCGTTGACATCATCATGCAAAACCTGTCCCGTGTCTTGATCCTGGCCGCCAGCGTACTTACAGGTTTGTCAGGCTGTGCCACACGTTATGTGCAGGGTAATCCATCGACCGAAAACGAGAAACATATGATGGGTGATGTCGTCATCTCGAAGGCGGCAGCGGAGTATGAAGCTTCGCCGCCCGTTTGCCTGGGCTTGATGCCACTGACCGTCAGCCAGACATCTTTTGCGCCGGTTGACGATATTCGCAAGGCATTTCATGCGCATCTTGCGCCGACAGGTATACGGTTGATTTCCTTGCAAAAAATTGATGCACTGGTTGATACCAGCGATACGGTTGACAATAATTTGCAAAAAGTCGCAAACGCGACGCGCTGTGACACGCTGATTATCGGAGAGGTTACAGACCGTAAGACCCGCTTCTGGGGTGTTTATTCGGAAGTCCGCGCGGGCGCTCGCCTGAAAATTATTCGCGTGAGTACAGGCAATGTCATCTGGGATGGCCGTCACACCGCCATCATGCGCGACGGCGGCATACCGCTGAATCCGGTCAGTCTGGTCGGCGGTGCGGTGACCGCAGGCGTCAATTTGCGCGATGAGCAGGTTAAGCGCACGGCTCATGATCTGGCCCGGCGCCTGGTCCATGCGATCCCGCAGCTGGGCTACATTGACGAGCTGCCCTCGCTCGTCATTGCTCATGCAGGGCCAATACCTGCGGTCGTGCCTGCAACGGCACTGGAGCCGGTGCAGAGCTTTCTGACATCGCTGGAGTCGCTCAGTAGCGAAGCAAAAAAAGACAGGCTGATTGCAGCGCTAGAGGGCAATGACTGGAACGCACCGAAAGACCGGCTGGCGATTGCCGAGTCACTGATGCGCATCGATCCGAACCATGCTCATGGTTACGTCGAGGCTTCGGTTGCAAAGCTGCAATTAGCCGAGCCGGCGCAGGCACTTGAGCTGGCAAAGAAAGCAGTCAAGATTGATGCGAATAATCCTGATCACCAGTTTCAATTGGGCCGCACTTATTTACACCTGAATCAGGCCGATCAGGCTTTGCCGCCATTTCTGAATGCTGTTGCGGCGCCCAATCCCAAGAGCCTGCATTTCAATGCGCTGGGCTTGGCGTATAACCAGACTGGCAGGCACTCGATGGCCGCAGCTGCATTCTCGAAATCGCTGACGCTTGATCCGGATAATCCGTTCTCATTACTGCAACTCGGTCTGGCATATGCCGGCATGGGCGAAGAGGCCGAGGCAGCACAAACAGTTCGAAAGAGTATGATTATTAGTATTGCTGCGAATGATGCGGCTGCAGCGCGCCGGGCATTGAATTTATTCAGAGCGATGAATCTGAATACACGGATTTCGGAAGAAGAATTAAAGGCAATCGAAGAGCGGATTGAAAAAATCGCTCCCGTATAAAACCGTCACCATTGACTAACCAAGGGGAATCCTGATGAAGCAAATGAAATCAAGCTATGCGCTGATCCTGATCGCATTGATCACAGCTGCCTGTTCGACACCGAAACCCGGTACGCCGGAATTCGTCGCCAAGCAGGAAGACGAGCGTCAAAAAGCCGCCGTGAAATCGGTGGATCAGTCAATCAGCAAGATGCCATCCTGGTATACCCAGCCGCCGGTCGATGCCAATGCGCTTTATGCGGCCGCATCGGAAAGCTCGCCCGATATGCAGATGTCGATGGATGCCGCCATTCTCTCCGCTAAGCGTCAGCTGGCCAATTCGCTGGGCGCACGCGTCTCCGAGCTGATGAAAAATTATGCGCTGCAGACGGGCATGGGCAATGATGCTCAGGTCGTGCAGGAAATCTCGCGTGTGGCGAAAAGTGTCACGACCGATATCAATCTCGCCGGTTTTGTGCGCGAAAAAAGTGAAGTCGTTCAGGAAGGTCGCAATTTCCGGTCTTTCGTATTGTTGCGCTACCCGGTCGGCGAAGCCAATCGTGTCGTTGCAGATCAGGTGAAGAAGAGCCAGATCCTTGATACCAAGGTTCGCGCCGCTCAGGCTTTCCAGGAACTGGAGCGCGAAATCGAGGCGGCCAGAAAGAAGTAAGCCGATGAACTCCGTACGCTTTTTACCGGCAGAAGTCAGGATCACCACAGCGGCGCTGATGCTCTGCTGTGCGTTGTCTGCCGGAGCGGTTGAGCTCATTACGCTTGAAGAGGCGCGCCGGTCACAGCAGGCCCCGCCGGTAGTGGAAGCCCAGTCTTCAGCGCCGGATTCGATGGCGCCGCAGATCGCGGTTGTTGATCCGCAGATGATCGATAAGGCATTGAAGAATCCTTTTAAGATGGAAATTGACTTCAAGACGCAGGCCGGAGCGCGTCTCGATTTTTCCAGCTTCAAAGCGTACTACGGCGCATTCAAGGTCGATATTACGGATCGCCTGCTCAAGGCCGCCACGCGAACTTCATCCGGGCTGCGGCTTCATGAGGTGACCGTGCCGTCGGGAAGTCACAAAATCGTCTTGCGTATCAAGGATGACCAGAGTCGCATGGGTGAGCGGGAGCTTTACTTCAAAGTCGAATGAAATCACTCATCAAATATAGTCTGTCACTGCTGCTGACCTGGTGCGGATTCTGCGCTTTCGCTGTGCTTGCTGCCGACGGCAAGCCCGATCCATTAACCCGGGCTAGCATTTTCATCGATGCAGGTCGCCTGAAAGATGCGGTAGCTCTGCTGAAAACACACGAGCCAGCCGATCCGAAAGAAGCCCAGCAGGTGACGCTGTTGATGGGGAAAATCTATCTGGCCATTGATCGTCCGGCGAAAGCGTTGGAATTATTTCAAAGTGTGGATGAACAGCTGCCCTTCAATTGGGATGTGGTGATGGGCGCTGCACAGGCATCGCTCAAGCTCGGTCGGTTTGTCGATGCACGAAAATATGCGACCAATGCCGCAAAAATTGACATGGCGTCAGCTGAGCCGGAATTGCTGCTGGCACTGATTGAACAACGTACCGGTCAGACCGCCGATGCGAACGCACGCATGGAAAATCTGCTCCGCAAGCGTCCGGGATCAGAGTCGCATGTACTTGCCTACGCGCGTTATCTGGTTTCTGCGGGTGAGCAGACAAAAGCCATGAAAACGCTGCAAGTCTTCCGCGAGGCGCATCCAAAAGCAGCGCAGGTGCTGGATCAGCTGGGAGAACTGGAATTCAATTTTGGCAGCAAACCTGCCGCGCTCGATCTCAAACGGGAAGCGGCAAAGAGCTATGCAAATCAGGGCGATGAATATCGGGTACGGGTGATTCAGTCCTGGGTTGAGGACAATATCGTCGCGCGCGCTGCACCCCAGCGGGATACCGAGATGAGCAAGCCTATTTTTCCTACTGAGCCTTCGCCCGAGTCAGCACCCAAGGTCGAAGCAGATCCGCAGGCGAGTGCGCCGCCGAATTCGTCACCGAATGTTCAGCCGGACGTTCAGCCAAACTTACCGCCCAAGGCAGCAGAGAAAAAAGAACCGCCGACGCCGGTTGAGCAAAAACCGAAGCTGGCCAAATTTACTGACCCGGATGTCAATCTTCCGGTCCAGCGTTTTCCATTTCCGCGAGGCGTGACCATCACCGGCGGCAGTGGTTTCATTGTGGATGAAGGTCGCAAGATCGTCACCAACAAGCATGTGATCGAAGGCGGGAAAGAATTCGCGATTCGCACGGGTCTGGGTGAAGTCATTCGTGCCAAAGTCGTGTTCATCTCGCAGACCGACGATCTCGCCATTCTTGAATTGCACAAGCCGCTACCTGCAGACCGGGCCATTCCTGCCGCTGCCTATGCCAAGCCGCGCGTCGGGCGGGATGTGGTGGTGATGGGTTATCCGCTTTGGTACATCCTCGGCGAAGGATCGCCTTCGCTCACCAATGGCGTCGTGTCCAAAGGCACCGGCATGGGCGACGACAGGCACACCTTTCAGCTCACAGCCAAGGTCAACAAAGGCAACTCTGGTGGGCCGGTGTTTGATCTGAATGGCAATGTGGTGGGTATCACGGTCGGAAAACTCGACAGCCAGAAAATCAATCAGGAGCAGGGCTTCGTTCCCGAAGATATCAATTTCGCGATTCATGTCGATCGCCTGCCGCCGATGGCCAAGGTATCGCTCAAGGCCGAAGGATTGTCAGAGAAGCCCGTATCACCCGAAACCCTGTATCAGCTGATGCTGGGGCGGGTGGTGATGGTCGCGACGTATAAATGAGCGCTCATTAAAACAAGCGCTCACGGAGTAATCGCTCATTTCATCCCCGATATCTGCCAGCCAACCTGCATCAAGTTGGACGGAGGCTTGATGCAAGGCGTTTCCTTTTGCAATCAATCGCTTAGCGTTGAATACCGCCAGTCGGGTGATATACTTCTGCGCTTAACCCAATGATCCGAATGTCCGATATCAACACTTCTCCAACGCCCGCCGACGCACCCGCCGCTTCGCTTCCCCGCTTTGATGAATTCGGCCTGGCGCCGCCTGTTCTGCAGGCACTGACCGAGCAGGGCTATGTGCATCCAACGCCGATTCAGGCGCAGGCAATTCCTGTGGTGCTGCAGGGCAGGGATGTCATGGGCGCAGCCCAGACCGGTACCGGCAAGACCGCCAGCTTCTCACTGCCCATCATTCAGTTGCTGCTCGCCCAGGCGAACACCAGCGCCTCGCCCGCGCGGCATCCGGTGCGCGCGCTGATCCTGACACCCACCCGCGAACTGGCCGACCAGGTCGCCGATAACGTCAAAGCCTATTTGCGTCATACGCCCCTGCGTGCCACGGTAGTTTTCGGCGGCGTGGACATGGCGCCGCAAACTGCCGCACTGCGTTCGGGGGTCGAGATCGTGATCGCAACCCCCGGCCGTCTGCTTGATCACATTCAGCAAAAAACACTGAACCTGTCGCAGACAGAGATCTTCGTCATGGACGAAGCCGACCGCATGCTGGACATGGGCTTCCTGCCCGACCTGCAGCGCATCATCAACCTGCTGCCTAAAAAGCGGCAGAACCTAATGTTCTCGGCGACCTTCTCGCCGGAGATCAAAAAACTGGCCGGTAGTTTTCTCAAAGACCCTCTGCTGATCGAAGTGGCCCGCAGCAATGCCACTGCAGAGAAAGTCACGCAAGTGATTTATCAGGTCGAGGAAGAAGCCAAGCGCGATGCAGTGGTGCATCTGCTGCGTGGTCGTGATCTCAAGCAGGTACTGGTGTTTTCGAATACCAAGATTGGCGCGTCGCGGCTGGCGCGCGAGCTCGAACGACAGGGTATCAAAGCAGCGCCCATTCACGGCGACAAGACACAGAATGAGCGTATGGCAGCACTAGAAGCGTTCAAGAACGGCAGCATTGATGTGCTGGTTGCCACCGATGTGGCAGCGCGCGGTCTCGACATTGCCGAATTGCCTTGCGTGATCAATTACGATCTGCCGTACAACGCCGAAGACTATGTCCACCGTATTGGTCGTACCGGCCGTGCGGGCGCCTCCGGTGATGCGATTTCACTGTACTCGGACAAGGATGTACGGTTTCTGACCGACATTGAAAAGCTTATCCGGCAGAAGCTCACGCCGGTGCCGATTGAAGGTTTTGGTGGCAGATCATCACGCTATGGAGAACGTGCCGAGCGATCGGATACGCCTCATTCGTACTCACGCGGTGACCGTGAGCGGTCCGCTGATCATCGTCCCAAAGAGCGTGCCACGCGTGGCCCGTCTGCACCCCGTCGCGAGCCAGTCGATCCGTGGTTCCTGAAACCGTACGAGCCTTCCGCACCACCGCCACCTCAGGCTGAACCCGCTGGTACGGGTACGGCCAAGAGTACTCCGGCGCCGAAGCGGGCGGCTCTGCTGGGTGGCCGCAAGAACTGATCGAGCGTTGTTGTGGTGGCCGGGTGTCTGCTTAAGCCGACAGCACGTTCAGACAAATCGCCGCGCCCAAGCGCTGATCGCTGCTTCCCAGAACGAGACGAGATCTGTTTCTGCCGTAGCGGGTAAAACCAAGCCCAAACGCATCGCTGCTGCCATCAGCGTCTCCAGCGGTCGGTGCAGATCCAGCGCGCTTGCCCCGGTTTGTTTCGACAGCTTTTCTCCGGCGGCATTTGTCACCACAGGGACATGCATATAGCGCGGTGTCGGTAACTGCAACAAGCGTTGCAAATAAATTTGCCGTGCGGTTGAACCCAGCAAATCCGCACCACGCACCACATCCGTCACACCCTGTTCGGCATCATCG
>JBILCO010000079.1:0-7692 GCA_044353075.1 Burkholderiaceae bacterium | reverse complement strand
CCGTCACCAGCCGGGGCGAAGGTGATGGTGGGGCGGTAGAATTTTTCTTTCAGTCTGGAGGCCACGATACCGATCACACCCTGATGCCAGTCCGGTTTGAACAGGCATAGCGTCGCATTATCACGAACTTCGATGTTTTCCAGCGAGGCGAGTGCCGCCTCCTGCATGCCCGCTTCGATATCGCGCCGTTCACGATTGATGTGATCGAGCTGATGTGCAATTTCCCAGGCCCGGTCGGTATCATCGGTCAGCAGGCATTCGATACCGAGCGACATGTCGGCCAGCCGGCCGGCGGCATTCAGTCGTGGCCCGGCTGCAAATCCCAGGTCAAAAGGCGTGGCCTTGCGGACGTCACGAGCGGCGACCGAGAACAGTGCCGCGATACCGGGATGTGCGCGGCCTGAACGAATACGCGAGAGGCCCTGCGCGACCAGAATGCGGTTGTTGGCATCGAGTCGCACGACATCGGCGACCGTACCCAGTGCGACCAGATCCAACAGTGCATCTAATCGTGGCTGATTACTGGCATCAAAGCGGCCGCGTCGTCGCAATTCGGCGCGCAGTGCCAGCAGGGTGTAGAACATCACCCCCACGCCCGCCAGATTTTTGCTGGGAAAGCCGCAACCGGGCTGATTCGGATTGATGATCACGGCGGCGTCGGGCAGAGCGTCGCCCGGCAGGTGATGGTCGGTGATGACCACGTCCATGCCGCGTCGCGTTGCTTCGGCGACGCCGTCGATGCTGGCAATACCGTTATCGACTGTGATGATGATATCGGGCGATTTGACTAGGGCGGTGAGTGCGACGATTTCCGGCGTGAGCCCGTAGCCGTATTCGAAGCGGTTGGGCACGATGTAGTCCACCAGCGCACCCAGTGCCCGCAATCCACGAATCGCCACCGCACAAGCGGTTGCACCATCGCAATCGTAATCGGCAACGATCACCATTTTTTTGCGGTTCTCGATCGCATCGGCGAGAAATTGCGCTGCCTTGTCAATGTGCAGCAAGCCAGCCGGTGCGATGAGCGCGTCGAGCGCCGTTGACAGTTGCTTTGTCTCGGTAAGACCGCGTGCCGCCATCAACCGGGCCATGACCGGATGCAGGCCCTGCTGGGCAAGCATTTCAGCCTGACGTACGGGGAAAGGGCGGGAAACGATGCGGGTCATGGAGCGAACTGGATCACGGAGCAAGGCGAGCGAGCGAGGTGCGGACCCAGAATTTTCTCATGGATGAACGCCCTACCTTCCACGCAATGGCGCGTGTGCTGTCGGTTAACACCAGTGTGATGCCATGGGTTGCGCCATTTTTCAGTTGCGTCAGCACCGGCGCGATGTGGCGCGTGTCGAGTTCGGCCATGGCCCCCAGCCACGCCGACCAGTCACCCGCCAGCGCGGCACTGATTAATTCGTCCAGTAGTACCGGCGCATCATTTTCGGGGCGCTGCGGGGACGATCGTCCCAGGCTGCGTCGGGCGAGTTCCTGTAGGCCCGTGCGGTCGGCCTGTGCGCTCATGCCGTCCGAGCCACCCCAGAGCCACAGGGCATTAATGCGTCGCTCACCCTGCTGCTCACGGGCTTCGTTGACCTCGTGGGTATGCCATAACATTTGTATTTCATTGTGCAGGCGACGCCAGTCACGCTCGCCCTGACCTCGGGGTAGCCAGACATCGATATTGTGTCCGCAAGCGGCATCCGGACTGCAGGTGCGCAGACTTGACCAGCTGTCCGCGCGCAAGAACCAATGATGCGCATCGCCATAACGCAGCGTATAGCCCAGTTCGGCAAAGAAGGGATGGGCGGCATCGAACAGCGTCTGTGATGTGGTGTCGTCCAGCGTTAGTTGCCGGCGGTCAGTCAGCACCAGATGGTCACGCGCCACATGGAAATGTGTGGGCTCCAGCACGAACCAGTAACCCGGCTCCGGCGCCATGCCCAGCTGCTGCATGAGCTCATGAGCGATGGCCGGGCTGTTGTCGCGTAGGTGACCCATCTTGCCCATCTCGCCGGCCAGCCATTGTTCATGGGGTAGCAGCGGCGCAAATGCATCGGACACCAATTGCCTGCCCGGATAAGCATGAGAGATCAGTTGCGCGAGCGACGGCGCGTGCAGTGCGGCCAGCAGATCTTTGGCATGTTCAGCGGGTGCGAGCGCGAAGGGGAGGATCAGCGTTGAATGGTGCATGATGTCATTCTAAAGGCTGCAGCCGCGCATCGGTGTTTTGTCGCACGGCCCTGACTATGGCAAACTGCCGCCTTGTTTGCGGATACCCGCGTTCCGGAGCGATGTTTGGGCCTTTTCAAGAACCCGCCGTTTGAATGGATGATCGGCCTGCGCTACACGCGTGCGAGCCGGCGCAGTTCGCGCGACAGCTTCATCTCGTTCATTTCCTTGATTTCCATGGCCGGCATTGCGCTCGGCGTTGCTGCGCTGATCGTCGTGCTGTCGGTGATGAATGGTTTTCAGAAAGAAGTGCGTGACCGCATGCTGTCGGTGCTCTCGCACATCGAAGTTTTTGATGCCTCGGGCAGTCTGCCGGACTGGCAGGCGACCGCAGCACAGGCATTCAAACATCCCGAAGTGCGCGGTGCGGCACCCTACGTCGAAGCGCAGGCGATGGTGATCCGGGACGATACGGTGCGCGGCATCATCGTGCGCGGCATCCTGCCTTCGGAAGAACCGAAGGTGTCCGACGTCGCCTCGCAGGTGGTGCTGGGCAGCTTGTCGGATCTGCGGCCCGGTGAGTTCAATGTCGTTTTGGGCAGTGAACTGGCGCGTAGTTTGCGGTTGCAGCTGGGCGATAAACTCACGCTGATCGCGCCGCAGGGGCAAGTGACCCCGGCTGGCGTGCTGCCGCGACTCAAACAATTCAATGTGGTCGGCATCTTTGAGGCCGGGCATTACGAATATGATGCCTCGCTGGCCTTCATTGATCTGCAAGATGCCGAACGCATGTTCCGTCAGGCCGGGCCCACCGGTCTGCGCCTGAAGGTCGCCGACATGCAGCGTGCGCCCGAGGTGGCGAACGATTTGTCCCTGTCGCTGACGGGCAGCCTGTATCTGCGCGACTGGTCGCAGCAGAACCGCAACTGGTTTGCTGCCGTACAGACCGAAAAGCGGATGATGTTCATCATCCTGACGCTGATCATCGCGGTGGCAGCATTTAATCTTGTCTCCACGCTGGTGATGACGGTGACCGACAAGCAGGCCGATATCGCCATTTTGAGAACACTGGGCGCATCGCCCGCATCGATCCTGAAGATTTTCATGATTCAGGGCGCACTGGTAGGTTTTATTGGCACGGCGATTGGTGTCGGTCTGGGTGTGCTGGTCGCATTGAATGTCGATGTGATTGTGCCTTTCATCGAGTCCCTGTTCGGCGTGCAATTCCTCCCGCGCGATATTTACCTCATCAGTGCATTACCGTCCGACCTGCGCTGGCCCGATGTCTGGCGGATTGGCGGCATGGCGCTGGTGCTGGCTTTCCTTGCAACGATTTACCCGAGCTGGCGCGCGGCACGCGTGCGACCGGCAGATGCGCTGCGCTATGAATAATCCAAACCTGCCTGTGTCTGACGTTGTGCTGTCCTGCGAAGGGCTGGGCAAGCAATTTGCGCAAGGTCACGACAAACTGACCGTGCTCGAGAACATTGATTTTTCCGTCAGCAAGGGAGAGCGCGTGGCGATCGTGGGGGTGTCCGGTTCGGGCAAGTCCACGCTGCTGCACTTGCTTGGCGGTCTGGATTTGCCGACCACAGGTGGCGTGCATGTGCTGGGCCGTGATCTCGCCAAGATGTCCGAGAGTGCACGTGGTGAATTGCGTAATCGTTCGCTGGGTTTTGTTTATCAGTTCCACCACTTGCTGCCGGAATTTTCAGCGCTCGACAATGTGGCCATGCCCTTGCTGATCCGCCGGCAATCTCGTGCCGAAGCCCGCGATGCGGCAGCCAGCTTGCTGGAACGCGTCGGCTTGTCGGCGCGGCTTTCTCATGTGCCGGGTGAGTTGTCCGGCGGTGAACGTCAGCGCGTGGCGCTGGCGCGTGCGCTGGTGACTCAGCCCGCTTGTGTGCTCGCTGACGAGCCCACGGGGAATCTGGATCGGCATACCGCGCATCAGGTCTTTGCACTGATGCTTGAACTGGCGCAGACGATGGGTACCGCTTTTGTCATCGTCACGCATGACGCCGAGCTGGCCCACCGTTGCGACCGACTGATGCAGTTGTCGGATCAGGGCTTGCAGCAGGAAGTCCGCTAATCGCCACCGGCCATGTTCATCGACAGCCACTGTCATCTGGACGCCAGCGAATTCGGTGACGCAGCAGAGCGCATTGCAGAAGAAGCCCGGGCTGCGGGCGTTTCGTGGATTGTGGTGCCGGCTGTCGAGCGCGCCAACTTCGAGACCGTCGCGTATTTGTCGGCAAGCCTGCCTTCCTGCGTGCATGCGCTGGGCATTCATCCGATGTATGTGCCTGATGCGAGCGAAGATGATCTGGCGCTGCTTCGTGAACGCGTACAGCTGGCACTGGGCGAGCCGCGTTTTGTGGCGATCGGAGAAATCGGCCTGGATTTTTTCATTCCCGAGCTGACGACAGCAACGCTACGCGCAAAGCAGGAATTTTTTTACAGCGAACAGCTGAAGATCGCGCGCGAGTTCGATCTGCCCGTGATTTTGCATGTGCGACGGTCGCAGGACACTCTGCTCAAGTACTTGCGCCGTATCCGGGTGCCGGGCGGTATCGCGCATGCGTTCAACGGCAGCCAGCAGCAGGCACAGGCATTCATTGATCTGGGTTTTGTACTCGGCTTCGGCGGCGCGATGACCTTCACCCGCGCGTTGCAGATACGTCGGCTGGCTGGATCGCTGCCCTTGTCGGCACTGGCGCTTGAAACCGACGCTCCCGATATTTCTCCCGCATGGCTGCATCCGGAAAAAAATTCGCCGGCGCAGATCCCCCGTATCGCCGCGGTACTGGCCGAGCTGCGTGGCCAGTCACTGTCAGAGATCGCGCAACAGACCACACGCAATGTGGCGCGCGTCCTGCCCCGCCTTGGCAGCCTCATGATGGCCTGATTGCGCGCCTTTGCCCCCGGGCTGCTCGCCGGCGTGTTCTGGCTGCAGTCGCAAGCCACGCTGCCAGACGTCATCGTCTGTGGTGTGCTGTTGGTGGCGGGTTTGGCTGTTCTGCTGCTGGCCTATCGTTATTCAGCGCGACTCGCTACCGCACACTTAGCTGCCGCACGTTTCATCCTCGTTGTTGTCGCTGGCATCGCATTCGGCACAGGCTGGACTGGCCTGCTGGCGCATGACCGCCTGAGCGAATCGCTGCCCGCCGCGCTGGAGGGCAGGGATCTCCGGTTGGTCGGCGTCGTCGAGAGCTTGCCCGATGCAGTGCCGCGGGGTGTGCGTTTTCGTTTCCGCGTCGATAGCGCACATTTGCCGGGTGGCGAGAGGGTTGTGATTCCAGGCTTGCTTGCTATCGGCTGGTACGCCGACGATACAGATGCATTGCCCGTCGTGCGGCCGGGTCAGCGGTGGGAGTTCAACGTCCGGCTGCGTCTGCCGCATGGTCATGCGAATCCGGACGGGTTCGATTACGAAGCCTGGTTGCTGAGCGAGGGCGTGCGCGCTACCGGTTATGTGCGTCCGGGTGCACAGAAAAAGCAGGATGAATTCGTGCCGGGCTTCAGGGCCTATGTCGGACGGGCGCGCGATGCCTTGCGCGAGCGGCTGCGACAGTCTTTGCCGCAGGCGCCCTATACCGGTGTGATCATTGCAGTGGTGATCGGGGACCAGCGCGCGGTCAGCCAGTCCGACTGGGAGGTGTTCAATCGTACGGGCATCGGCCATCTGGTCTCGATCTCCGGTTTGCACATCACGATGATTGCCGCACTCTTCGGCGGTTGCTTGCGCTGGTTGTGGCGACATTCTTTTTTCACGCGCGCGAATCTGCCGCTGATCGTGCCTGCGCAAAAAATCGGCGCGTTAGCGGGCTTGCTGGCCGCGCTGATCTATGTCGCGCTGGCAGGCTTCGGTATTCCGGCGCAGCGCACGTTGCTGATGCTGGCGGTCGTCTCGATGGCGATGTGGATGAACCGGATTGCTTCGGTATCGCAAGTGCTGTCGCTGGCGATCGCGGTTGTTTTGTTGTGTGATCCCTGGGCCGTGCTGTGGCCGGGATTCTGGCTGTCGTTTGTCGCGATCGCCTGCATTTTTTGGGTGTCGGTGGGTCGCGCCGGAGCGGCGGGCGAGTCGGGAGTCTGGGTGGCTGAACATGAGGCAGCTCATCTGGCAAGGCTGCCCGGTCTCAGGCGGGTGCTGGCCGATGCAACCCGCACCCAGTACGCAGTCACGCTGGGTCTGGTGCCCCTGACGATGGTCTTGTTCGCGCAGGTATCGCTCATCGGGCCGCTGGCCAATGCGGTTGCCATTCCTCTGGTGAGTTTTGTGATCACGCCATTGTCGCTGGCGGGCAGCATCGCACCCGAACCCTTGTCGGGCTGGTGTCTGCAGTCAGCGCATGCGCTGGTCAGCGTGCTTGCGCAGTGGCTAAGCTGGCTGAACGAGACGCCGTTTGCTGTCTGGCAGGCACCGCGCCCTCAGGGGCTCAGTTTTGCGCTGGCAATGGCGGGTACGCTGTGGCTGCTCGCACCGCGTGGCTGGCCTCTGCGCTGGGTCGGCGTGTTTGCCTGGTTGCCGATGCTGATGGCCAGACCGACAGCACCCGCAGAAGGATTCTGGCTGACCGCTTTTGATATCGGGCAGGGCAACGCGTTGCTGATTGAGACCGCAAATCACCGTTTGCTGTATGACACCGGGCCTGCGTATTCGGGAGAGTCTGACGGCGCCAGCCGGGTGTTACTGCCTTATCTGCGCTCGCGGGGTATTACGCAACTTGATGGCCTCATCATCTCGCACAGCGATATCGATCATGCCGGTGGAGCTGCCTCGGTACTACAAGGGGTTCGTGTTGGCTGGACACGCTCCTCGTTGGGGAACGATCATGCGTTGCTCAAGCAAATGCCTTCCCATGTGCCTTGTCGTGCCGGGCAACGCTGGCGTTGGGATGAGGTGGAATTCGAGATGCTGCACCCGGATGCGGCGCATGCCGATGCCGCCCGGCCGAATGCGCGCAGTTGCACATTACGGATTCGTTATCGCGAACATGCCGTGCTGCTGACGGGTGATATCGAAGCGCCGCAGGAGCGCGCGCTGTTGGAGCGCAGTGCCCATCATTTGCAAGCCAGCGTGCTGCTGGCACCGCACCACGGCAGCGGCACGTCGTCCACGCCCGAGTTTCTGACGGCGGTATCGCCGCAGTTGGCCTTATTTCAGGTGGGTTATCGCAATCGCTACCGTCATCCCAAGGCGGAGGTACTCGACCGCTACGTGCAACGGGGCATTCAGACCTTGCGCACCGACAGGGACGGTGCGATCAGCGTCAGGATCGGTAAGGACATCACGTTCAGGTCACATCGCTGCGAACATCGACGTTACTGGCTTGCGAGCGATTGTCCGTAGTTTGGTTCTGCTTGCGATTGCGCAGGCGAAGGGGGGTGATGTTCGTGTCAGCATCCACGGTTTTGACATGGCGGCTGATTCGTGAATCCCATTGCGATGACGATGCTCATCATGGCGGCAGCGCTGGGGCTGCGATTCGACGCAGCCCGGGCGCAGCCATCGCTGCAGAGCTTCCT
>JBILCO010000313.1:0-2792 GCA_044353075.1 Burkholderiaceae bacterium | reverse complement strand
CGCACCACCCTGAACGGCACCGGGCACACACAGAATATCGGCGTGACGACCATCGGCATGCAAACGAGTCGCCAGAACACCCGGTTCGTCGGCGGCGGAAAGAACCACTGCGCCGGCACCATCGCCAAACAACACGCAGGTCGTACGATCGTTGAAATCAAGTATGCGCGAGAAGACTTCGGCGCCGATGACAAGTACGCGCTTGTACATGCCGCCGCGGATGAAATTATCTGCCACTGACATGGCATAGACAAATCCGCTGCAGACCGCCTGGACATCGAGCGCTGCGCAGTCATTAGTAATGCCAAGCTTGCGCTGCACCACACAAGCGGTGCTGGGAAATCCACCCAGAAAATCAGGCGTGGAAGTCGCCATGATGATCAAATCAATGTCATCGGGTTTGAGACCCGCCATGTCAATCGCCTGACGCGCTGCGGCAGTACCAAGATCACTCGAGAGCATGCCATCATCAACAAAATGCCGCGCCGAGATGCCACTGCGGGAGACAATCCATTCATCGGAGGTTTCCAGACCTCTGGCGGAAAGCAACTGGGTCATGTCGTGATTGCTCACGCGCCTGGGAGGCAGGCAACTGCCCGTCCCCACAATTCGGGTGTATTTGCTCATGCCGTTTTCTGTTCGTTGATCTCTCGGGGAGTAGCTGGTTGGGGCATCAGCTCTGCAATCGAGGTTTCTATCCTTGAGAGGACATCATGGCGCGCTGCTTCATAAGCCCGCCGGATCGCCCATTCAAAACCGTACGCACTCTCACCACCATGGCTTTTGAATACCAGACCGCGCAAGCCCAACAGGCTCGCGCCATTGTAGCGGGAGGGATTGAGACGTTGTGAAATTCGTTTGAGTGCCTGACGTGCAATGAGCGCACCCAGCATCGTAATCCAGCCCTTGCGGAATTCGGTGACCATCACACCTTTGATCAGCCGACCGAGACCTTCAGCCGCTTTCAGCGTGACGTTACCGACAAATCCGTCACACACGACGATGTCCGTCGTGCCTTCGAAGATGTCATTACCTTCGACATTGCCGTAAAAATTAATCAGACCTTTTTCGTGATCTGCACGCAGCAGCTGAGCGGTTTGCTTGACCAGTTCATTGCCTTTGATATCTTCCTCGCCGACATTGAGCAGCCCCACCGTCGGCCTTGCATGGCCCTCAACCGCCGAGACCAGCGCCGAACCCATTAGCGCAAACTGATGAAGGTGCAAAGGCTCGCAATCGACATTGGCCCCGAGATCAAGCACATAGGTAGGACCGTCTTTCTGGTTGGGCAGGATGGTGCAGATGGCGGGCCGGTCGACGCCGGCCAGGGTTTTCAGTAGGTAGCGTGAGACCGCCATCAGCGCCCCGGTGTTGCCAGCCGACACACAGGCTTGCGCAGCACCGTCTTTGACCAACGCAATGGCGACGCGCATGGAGGAATCTTTTTTCCGGCGCAGCGCAACCTCCAGCGAGTCGTCCATTTCAACGACTTCTTCGGCATTCACGATGGAGAGTCTGGGGTGATGGGTGGCGCCCAGCTTCGCCAGCTCGGCGCGCAAGACAGACTCACGACCGACCAGGATGATTTCGACGTCGGGCACCTGGCGGGCAAATGCGAGCGCAGCAGGTACCGTGACCTTGGGCCCGTGATCGCCGCCCATGCAGTCGATGGAAATTCGGACAGTCATGATCCGGAGCGCGGTTGAGCGGCCGGATTACGGCACGCGTCACTCATGTGAGGACCGAACCTTGAGGAAGCGCTGGCACATGAAAAAACGGCGCGGGGCAAAGTCAGAGCGTGGTTCAATGTGCTGCTGGCCGCGTTGCGCCGGATTCTGTGGAATTGCCGGGGTGACGGATTACTCGTCGTTCTTGGTCTGCAAGACCTTGCGACCGCGATAAAAGCCATTTGGGCTGATGTGGTGACGCAGGTGCGTCTCACCCGTGGTTGGCTCAACGGCCAGCGGTGGCGAGGTCAGAAAATCATGCGAACGATGCATGCCGCGCTTGGACGGGGTTTTCTTGTTTTGTTGAACAGCCATGACTTGCTCCTGATTCGGTGAATTCAAAATTTTAACATAGGGGACGCCGGTTTCTGCCATATGGCCAAACCGGCAACACTGCAACTATCTGAGCTTTTTCAGCACCGCAAAGGGCGATTCCGCCTTTTCCGTGTCGGCTGTCGGCACATCGCCGGGGCATTGCGCATGCTTGGGCGACAGCGGGAGAGCCAGCAATGCCTCATCTTCCAGCAGCGCCATCAAATCCATCGATGCCGATCCGGCAATGACATCAAGGCTCTCGTCGTCGAGGCGCGCCTCAATCTCATCGGCATCTGCCTCGTCCTTTGCCAGTACAAGCGTCGATTCAGATGACAGCCGGTGCGACAACGCCGACAAGCATCGCTGACACACCAGTGCGATTTCCCCACTGACCTTCAGCGACAGCTGCGGCAACCCCGCAGCGTGCCTGCCGCCGGTAATGGTCCAGGCGAGCATGCCGGCATTGTCAGCCAATTCAGCGGACAATCTTGCAAATTCAGCAACCGGCGTCTGTCCAGTCAGCTGCTGCTGATGCTTGCAAAACTCGAAGCTGTCGACGTTCTTGGCGCTCATGGCGGCGAGGTGCTTCAGAAAACCAGCTATGATAGCAGGGTTTATGTCCGATTCCCATAGTGGGCAGTCCAGTTCATTTTGTCCCCACGCCTCTGCCTGTCATGTCATCGACGCACTCTCCCCGCCTGATCCTGGCATCGGGCTCAGCCTACCGACGAGAGCTGCTGTCGCGCCTGA
>JBILCO010000284.1:0-3096 GCA_044353075.1 Burkholderiaceae bacterium | reverse complement strand
CATGGCCCCAGACCTCGATGAGACGCCAGCTCCCGGTGAAATGCCGCCTGATACCGCGCTGCGCTTGGCACAGGCCAAAGCTGCCGCCATCGCGCGGCAGGTCGGCGCGGCACTCATCATCGGCTCAGATCAGGTCGCCACGCTCGACGGCGAGCACATCGGCAAGCCCGGCGATCACCCCCGGGCCCTGGAGCAGCTGAAAAAAATGCGCGGTCGGTCGGTGATTTTTCATACGGCACTCTGTTTGCATGACAGCCGTCCTGACGCGACGCACCCGATTCAAAGCGAAAATATTCGGACCATCGTGCAAATGCGCGACCTGCCTGACGCCGAACTTGATGCCTATCTGCATATCGAGCAACCCTATGACTGCGCAGGCAGCGCAAAAAACGAAGGTCTCGGCATCGCACTGATTGAGAGCCTCCGCAGTGAAGACCCGACCGCACTGACGGGATTGCCGCTGATCGCGCTGACCGGCATGCTACGCCGTGCAGGCATCCATTTTTTCAGAGGTGACGCGATGAGAGGCATCGGTTGAAAGGCACACTGTTTCTGGTCCCTAATGCACTGGGCGCGGGTGCGCTAGACCACGTACTGACCTCGGAGGTGCGCTCTATTACCGCCAGTCTCGACTACTTCGTCGCAGAGAACGCCAAGACTGCACGCGCCTTTCTGAATCAGGTCGCGCTCACGCATCCGCTACGCCTGAAACTGCAGGATATCGAGATACGTGAACTGAACGTCAAAACACCGGCATCTGCGCTGCCTGATCTGCTGGCGCCTTTGCTGGCTGGCAGGCAGGGCGGCCTGGTGTCAGAGGCAGGCGTGCCCGCGGTTGCTGATCCCGGTGCGGACCTGGTCAGACTTGCGCATGAGCGCGGCATTCGCGTCAGGCCACTGGTCGGCCCCTCCTCCATCCTGCTGGCGTTAATGAGCAGTGGCCTGAGCGGACAAAATTTTGCCTTCAATGGCTATCTGCCCACCGATGTCGCCGAGCGCGCGAACCGCATACGCCAGCTGGAGCAGCGCTCCCGACAAGAACAGCAGACACAAATTTTTATTGAGACGCCCTACCGCAATGAAGCCTTGCTGCAGGCGCTGAGCACTCATTGTCAGCCGAGTACCCACATCTGCATCGCGACTCAGCTGACCCTTGAGGATGAAGCCATACAGCGCATGTCAGCCCAGGCATGGAAGCAGGAAATCGCTGCCGGACGCCTGCCCGATTTCCGCAAAAAGCCCACGGTATTCCTGATGCTGGCCACCTGAACACCCGTCGGAAAATCTCACCGCAGCTTGAAGGCTTCCACAGCAAAAATTTTCGCTGCTGATTCACCAACTGCCGCGCCGAATTTCTTCAGCACCCTGTCGGATAAACCTTCGCGAACAGTGTAATCAATAATATCTTCTGCTTTGAGTACGTCACGTGAAACACTGTTGACGGTACCCAACCCGTCGGCCAGTCCGAGCGAAATCGCATGGCTGCCGGTCCAGAACAAACCGGAGAAAATTTCCGGTGACTCCTTGAGTCGCTTGCCCCGGCCTGCTCTGACAGCGCGAATGAACTGTTGGTGAATTTCCTTCAGCATGGCTTGCGTGAACTCTTTGTGCTTGGGATCCTGCGCAGAAAATGGATCCAGTAATCCCTTGTTCTCGCCGGCGGTCATCAGACGACGTTCAATGCCCAGCTTGTCCATTAATCCCTTGAAACCAAAGCTGCTCATGAGCACGCCAATCGATCCGACGATACTCGCCTCGCTGACGTAAATGCGATCAGCCGATGCAGCAATGTAGTAGCAACCGGAGGCACACATATCTTCGACCACGACATATACGGGCTTTTTCGGGTACATCTTCCGCAGACGATTGATCTCTTCATTCACAATCGCGGATTGGACCGGACTGCCGCCAGGGCTATTCATGCGCAAAATAACGCCCACTGATCCGGGATCATTGAAGGCCTCATTGAGCGCTGGCAGTATCGAATTGACAGAGGCATTGGCACTGGATGAATCGATCTCGCCATCGATCTCGACCAAGGCCGTGTGACGCGCACTGTCGGGCTTGGAGGCACCCCTGAAGTCAAACGCAGCCCACACCGCGAATAACGCAACACCCACCCCGACAAAACGAAAAATATTTCGCCACCGACGGCTGATCCGTTGTTCTTTCAGGATGTCATGCGCAAGCTTTTCAAGCGCTACATACTGGGGAGGTACTGGGGCTTGGGGGGCAGTCTCGTTATTGCCGTCAGTCGTTGGATCGTTCATTGTGCGTTATTGTCGTTGATTGATTTGATGAGATTACGAGGCTCTACACTGATTGAAATTTTTCACACCACCGTTCTCAGGCCCGGGCGGGGCCGATATTGTTGTCCGGCTGCCAGAAGATCTGATGATCCCGCTCCACCACGCGCAGTGGCTGCAGCTTGCCGCCACGGCACGGACCCCCGGCGCAATGACCCGTTTCTGGTTCATACAGCGCACCGTGCGTTGCACACATCAGATAAAGGCCGCTGGACTCAAAGAACTCGCCCTCGTTCCAGTCCAGCTCCATTGGCACATGTGCGCACCGGTTCAGGTAGGCGTAGGCCTGCTGCCCGTAGCGTATGACGAAGGCGGTTGCGTCCTCGCCAAAGGCGGTGACAGGAAATCGCAGACCCTTGCCACCATCACTCAGCGCATCCGCCTCGCAAATGAAAATTTCCGTACTCACGCATGCTCCGTCAGCCAGCCATGAAGTGACGATACCGAATCGGCACCGAACATTGGACTCAGTGCTTCGAGTTCGTGCGCCGGATGCGCACCATAATGCACACCAATCGCAGCAGCACCCGCATTCCCTGCCATTTGCAGATCATGTGTGGTGTCACCGATCATCACTGTCCGCTTCATATCTTGTCCGAGCTCGCGCGTGATTTCCTGCAGCATCGCCGGGTGTGGCTTGGAAAAAGTCTCATCAGCGCAGCGGGTCGAATCAAACAAGGACATCAGACCGGCTGTATTGAGTGCGCGATTAAGACCGACCCGGCTTTTGCCTGTGGCCACGGCGAGGAAATAACCCTGCGAGGACAAGTCGAGCAGCATCTCGCGCGCG
>JBILCO010000078.1:0-7713 GCA_044353075.1 Burkholderiaceae bacterium | reverse complement strand
CGGTCTGGGGGCGCAATACAGAGCGCGCGCGACAGACGCTGGAAAAAATCGAGGCACTGGGATTGCCGGCATCGATTGCGATGGAAGTCGCAGCGGATCTTGATCACGCAGCACGGCGCGCGGATGTCATCAGCTGCGCGACGACCAGCCGGGAAGCCTTGTTGCGATCAACTGCGATACGACCAGGCACACATATGGATCTGGTCGGCGGTTTCAAACCGGATATGCGCGAAGCAGATGATGGTCTGTTGGCCACCGCTGCATTGTTTGTGGATACCTTCGATGGCGCGCTGGCCGAGGCGGGCGATCTGGTACAGCCGCTGCAAGCCGGGCTGATCACGCGCGCGTCGGTTCTCGCAGAGCTGGCTGACCTTGCCACCGCTCGTCATCCGGGGCGCAGCGATGCCCAACAAATCACGCTGTTCAAATCGGTCGGCACGGCACTGGAAGATTTATGTGCGGCGGATCTGGTCTGGCGTTATTTCAATACGCAGCAGGCATGAACCGGGTCAAATCGACATGAGCCGACGTGAAGCAACGAGAACCAGCCTGAACCTGAATGACAGGGCCGGGTCAGAAACAAGCAATCACCTTCACGGATAATCAACCGGCTTCAAATTGTCGGGCAAAGGTATCCACTCGGTTTCTTCAGGCACTGGGTCGAAGCGGTGCTCGATCCAGTCACGCTTGGCTTGCTCGATGCGTTCTTCGCGACTGGAGACGAAATTCCAGACCAGATGACGCGGCCCGTCCATCGGTTCGCCACCGAGCAGCATAACAATCGCACCTGAGGCACCCGCTTTGAGCGTTAGCGGCTGATGGGGTTGGAGTACCAGCAGCTGGCCAGCGCCAAACAAACCGTCATCGCCGAGATCCAGTTCACCGCTGACGATATACAGCGCCTGCTCGTCGTACTCAGCAGGTACCAGCTGACGCGCACCGGCGGATAATCGTAGCTGCGCATAAAAGAGCGGTGAGCGCGTCGGCAACGGCGAATGCAGGCCCATAAAACTGCCGGCCACCATGATCAGTTGTGCGCCCTCACCCTCGGCCACCGGCAAGTCACCCGCTTTGAGGTGCGTGAAATCGGGTTCGCATTCTTCATCGGCCCGTGGCAGCGCTACCCAGCACTGCAGGCCGTAGAGCGATGAGAGCGAGCTGCGCTGCGTGTGATCGCTGCGTTCGGCATGCACGATGCCCCGCCCCGCGGTCATCCAGTTGACTTCCCCGGCCCGAATCGCCTGCACCGTGCCCAGACTGTCGCGATGCAGGATTTCACCTTCGAGCAACCAGGTGACCGTGGCCAGGCCAATGTGCGGATGCGGGCGCACGTCCAGACCGATGCCGGGCTTGAGGACGGTCGGACCCATTTGATCCAAAAAGACAAAAGGGCCGACCATGCGCCGGCCTGCAGCAGGCAAGGCACGCCTGACTTCAAATCCGTCACCCAAGTCGCGAGTACGGGGGATGATCAGTGTCTCAATAGCGCTCATCGGGCGATTCCTCATGATTTTGTCTGGATTGTAGCTTTCAGCGGGTATCGACATCCCTTGCCGGGTGTCATCCTGAGCATGAATTTCGGCAGAGTCTCGCATTACACCCCCGTAAATTATCAACTCATTAACTTAAATACCTCATCCGACAGAAGTTTTCGTGAATGATTCTTGAAAAAGCCCCAGCCCGTCCCTATACTTGGCACTCGTTGATGGAGAGTGCTAACAATGCTGCCATCAAGAGTTTCCCCAAGCAGGTCCCGTTGCGCCGCCCACAGCGGCACGCCGGTTCGTTAATAAACATAACCTATTGTTTTTAAGGAGTATTTATGAGCCTTCGTCCTTTGCACGACCGCGTCATCGTCGAGCGTCTCGAACAGGAAACCAAAACCGCCTCGGGCATCGTTCTGCCGGAAGCCGCTGCCGAGAAACCGGATCAGGGCAAAGTCCTTGCAGTCGGTAACGGCAAAATCCTGGAAGACGGCAAAGTCCGTCCGCTGGATGTGAAAGTCGGCGACAAAGTACTTTTTGGCAAATATTCCGGTCAGGCCGTCAAAGTCGACGGCAAAGAAGTTCTCGTCATGCGCGAGGACGACATCATGGCCATCGTGCAGTAAAGACTTCCGGCGAACCGCCACTCATGAACCCGGCAAGCGCCCGGGTTTGAATCTGAAATATCTGAAGGAGTATCAATATGGCAGCTAAAGACGTAGTTTTCGGCGACCTGGCCCGATCAAAGATGGTTGAGGGCGTCAACATTCTGGCTAATGCAGTCAAAGTCACACTAGGCCCCAAAGGCCGTAACGTGGTGCTCGAGCGTTCATTCGGCTCGCCTACCGTGACCAAGGACGGCGTGTCTGTTGCGAAAGAAATCGAACTGAAAGACAAGCTCATGAATATGGGCGCGCAGATGGTCAAAGAAGTCGCTTCCCGCACCTCTGACAATGCCGGTGACGGTACCACGACTGCAACCGTGCTGGCTCAAGCGATCGTTCGCGAAGGCATGAAGTTCGTGGCCGCTGGCATGAACCCAATGGACCTGAAACGTGGCATCGACAAAGCTGTGGCTGCCACTGTTGAAGAACTGAAGAAAATTGCAAAGCCTTGTAATGGCACCAAAGAAATCGCTCAGGTTGGCGCAATCTCGGCAAACTCCGATCAGTCGATCGGCGACCGAATCGCCGAAGCGATGGAAAAAGTCGGCAAGGAAGGCGTGATCACCGTGGAAGACGGCAAGTCGCTCAACGATGAACTCGATATCGTTGAAGGCATGCAATTTGACCGCGGCTACCTGTCGCCTTACTTCATCAACAACCCGGACAAGCAGGTTGCTCTGCTGGACAATCCGTTTATCCTGCTGTGCGACAAGAAGATCTCGAATATTCGTGATCTGCTGCCCGTTCTGGAGCAGGTCGCAAAAGCCGGTCGTCCGCTGCTGATCATCGCTGAAGATATCGAAGGCGAAGCACTGGCAACCCTGGTGGTCAACAATATCCGCGGCATCCTCAAAACCTGCGCAGTCAAAGCGCCAGGCTTCGGCGACCGTCGCAAAGCCATGCTCGAAGACATCGCCATCCTGACCGGCGGTCAGGTTATCGCTGAAGAAGTCGGCCTGACCCTGGAAAAAGTCACTTTGAACGACCTCGGCTCTGCAAAGCGTATCGAGATCGGCAAAGAAAATACCACCGTCATCGACGGCGCAGGCAAAGCAGATGCGATCCAGGCACGTTGCAAGCAAATCCGTGTACAGATCGAAGAAGCCACTTCGGACTACGACCGCGAAAAACTGCAAGAGCGTGTTGCCAAGCTCTCCGGCGGTGTTGCTGTCATCAAAGTCGGCGCAGCCACTGAAGTCGAAATGAAAGAGAAGAAAGCTCGCGTTGAAGACGCCCTGCACGCTACCCGCGCTGCCGTTGAAGAAGGCATCGTTCCCGGCGGCGGTGTTGCACTGCTGCGCGCACGTGCCAACATCAAGGTCAAAGGCGACAATCCTGACCAGGATGCTGGTATCAAGATCGTTCTGCGCGCCATGGAAGAGCCACTGCGCATGATCGTCAGCAACGCTGGCGAAGAAGCTTCCGTCGTCGTGAACAAAGTGCTCGAAGGAAAAGGTAACTTTGGTTACAACGCGGCCAACGGCACCTATGGCGACATGGTTGAGATGGGCGTTCTGGATCCGGCTAAGGTCACGCGCTCTGCGCTGCAAAACGCGGCATCGATCGCTTCGCTGATGCTGACCACAGATGCCATGGTCTGTGAATTGCCTGAAGACAAACCAGCCGGCGGTGGTATGGGCGGCATGGGTGGTATGGGCGGCATGGGTGGCATGGACGGCATGATGTAATTCGTCACCTTTGACACACCGTCATTGAAGAAAGCCCGCAACGATGCGGGCTTTTTTTATGCAAGACAAGGCCTGCAGCAATGCAGGCTTTTTTATGCCCATCCGTTTGATAAAAATCAACAAACAAGATTCTCTGAATGGGATGGCTGATCAGCGACCGCCACCAAGTCGAAAGCAGCACAAAAAATCGATTGACGCACACCTATTGAGGGCGACCATTCGGAGGACGACATTATGCTCAACAAATTTTCCAGATCCGTTACACGGCATTCACCCAGGACAATATCAAAACGATCGGTCAGCACCTTGACGGAAAATCTTGAAACATTGAATCAAGGTATAAAAAAAGCAGCAAAAGAAAAAAATCCCATCCTAAAACTTCGTGAACTACGCGCATCGGATACCTACAAGGAAGTGTCCGCGATGTTGAACTCGGCACGAAATACGATCAGAGTGAGCAATCAGACGCATCTCGATCCGGCAGCACGTACAGTAGCGGCAGCGCATACGATTTGTCACGCATTTGATGCTATTATTGAGCTATCAAAAATTTATGATTTGGAAGCGATGACCGTACAATCTTCCAGTGCGGGCGAGGAGAAAGTCAGTGCAGAGGTGAATGATTTGGCTTTCCGTGAACAAATTACTCCGGAGCATGAGACCTATCTCATGTCGACATTTCGAACATCGTGGAATAAAAATGACTCACTGCGACAGGCCGCAATTTTTTCAGTAATTCACCCCGAGGTTGCAGCAGAAATCGGATTGAAGCCTGATAAAACACTGACAGAAATTTCCAGTCGATGGGGCTCAATCCCCCCCCATAAACAATTAATGAAGTCTGAATTACTTGCACTGATGGACTATGTCAATTCGACCACTGGCATATTCAATGCCACCAATGGCGCAGCAATGGCAGAAGCGTATTACCAACAAAAAATGATGAGTGATCTGATACAAGTCGTATCAACAGCGCTTGTCGGGTCAATCAATAAGCTCACTGAACATCCTTATTTCGGGAAAAAAAATATCGAAACTTATAAGGGCATCAATTTATCAAATGATGCTGCCGGTTTATTTAGATACGCGGCACTGAAAGCAGCGGTACGCAATGAAACAGCCATTTCCTTTCCCCAAGTTCTGTCAGCGAGCAGCGAAGAGCTTCAAAGCTACGCCAGAACTAAATATGATTTTGGCTATGTGGTCGAGTGCAAAATAATGATGGAAAAAGCTTGTTATGTTGACCCTTTCCATGACCAAAATTCGAGGGGAGAGCATGAGGTTATCGGCGAACCTGGACAAAAGTTCGTCGTGACCGACAGATATTCGGTTATAACTCCCACTGGCGAAACAGGCGGCCATAATGAAATTGATCGTTTCGTGCTTGAGCCAAAAAAGAAAAATCAATTATGAGCCGGCAGCTCTTGTTAATTTCAATCAGGAAGGCCAGGTCGGTTTGCGCTTATCAATAAACGCCTGCACGCCTTCCAGCGCCGCCTCGTCCATCATGTTGCAAGCCATGGTTTCGCCGGCGAGCTGGTAGGCAGCGGAAATACCCATTTCAAGCTGTCGGTAGAACAGCTGTTTTCCCATGGCTATCGATACGGCGGGCTTGGCCAGGATGCTGTCGGCCAGCACTGCAATCGCTTTATCCAGATCTTCAACGGGCACGACACGATTGATCAGCCCACGCTCCAGCGCCGTCTGCGCATCGATGAATTCTCCGGTCAGCAGCATCTCCATTGCCTGCTTGCGTCCGAGATTACGCGACAAACCCACCGAAGGCGTCGAGCAGAACAAACCGTAGTTAATGCCAGAGACAGCAAATTTCGATTCGGTGGAGGCCACGGCGAGATCGCACATTGCGACCAGCTGACAACCCGCCGCTGCGGCAATACCCTGCACGCGCGCTACCACGGGCTGCGGCATCTGCTGAATGGTCAGCATCATTTTGCTGCACTGATCAAACAGCTTTTTGTAATACGCAGCCGACGGTGAGGCGCGCATCTGTTTGAGATCGTGACCGGCACAAAATGCTTTGCCTTTGGCGGCCAGCACGACCAGACGCGCAGTAGCGTCTTTGGCTATCGTATCGAGCTCAGTCTGCAGCGCCGCGAGCATTTCCTCGGACAAGGGATTGAATTTTTCTCCGCGATTGAGCGTCAGTCTGACGATACCGCCATCGCGCTCATGCAGCACATACGGTGTCTCAGCGGTTGTTACGTTCTGCGTCATGATTCCTCCCCCGTCATTATTAATTAGTCTGATTCATCATCGGTATGCACTTCCTGCGGCTCGGCAAGCGAAGGCGGCGGCTGATAACTTGCGAGCAGTGCGATCCGATTGGCCGGTGTTTCCAGGCTGATGCGGCCCAGTGCACCGCTACGATAATCCTGCAGCAGCGTGTGCGCAGCTTTTTCAAAATCCGGATCACCGCCTTTAAGCCGATAGGCGCGCCGCAATGCAATACCTTCGATGACGCCGACCGCATCCCTGTTTTCCAGCGCCATACCGTAACGAGCTACCAGTAATGCCGGATAACGTTCGAGTAGCAAGCCAGCCATGAACGTTGCGATTTCTTCCTCGATGATCGCGTTTACTCCAATCGCATGACTCGCAGCGAGCATCAGTCCGTCGGTCGGATGTTCAATTTTTGGCCACATGAGCCCCGGCGTATCAATCAGCACGATGTTATTGCCGAGATAAAGACGCTGCTGAGATTTGGTCACTGCAGGCTCGTCCCCCACTTTGGCAACGCGTTTTTTCAGCAGCGCGTTCATCAGCGTTGATTTGCCGACGTTGGGAATACCCATGATCATCACGCGCAGTGGTTTCAGGTTCGTTCCGCGATGCGGTGCCAGCTTCAATGCAAGTGCTGGAATTTTGGCGACATCGGCGGGCTTGCGACACGAAATTGCCACCGCATGCACTTGGGGCTGCTTCGCATAATGCGCGATCCAGGCGCGGGTCGCTTCCGGATCGGCAAGATCGCTCTTGTTGAGCAGCTTCAGGCAGGGACGCTGGCGGGCGCGACGCAGCGCCTCAATCATGGGATTGCTGCTGGCCTGGGGCACACGCGCATCCAATACCTCGATGACGAGGTCGACTTTTTCCATGGACTCCGCCGCTTTTTTGCGCGCGGCGTTCATGTGACCGGGGAACCACTGAATGGACATAGCGTGACTGCTGAAACCTATTGGAGCCCGTATTCTAACCGGGTCACAAGGCGCACTCAGTCCTTACGAACCTGACCACTCCAATAGGAGACGCCCCGCAGGAGCCGCCGCGGGAGAACTTCCGCAGAGTCATTTCGCCACAGTCTTGACATAACAGCAGAACACTACTCGCCTGAGCCATAAGTCGTTTCTGCGCCAACACATGCCACCACGGGTAAAGAATAGAAAATCGATATCCCTATCAAGGTATCGCTTCGCCCCCCCGTTTGCGAGGCAACAAGGTACGCAAGTCATTTGCTTCGACCGGAAAAATTTCGGGGCACATCAAATCTACAACGGACTCGGAAGTCATTGCCACACCAAAATTTTTCGCCATGAAAAATACGATAAATAAATCTGGATTTAAAGAAACTTTACAAATCATTCTGACACTGAAGTTCACAGGAGAATTATCCGATCATCGGACAATTAAACCGAACTATTTCAGTGAGCGAGGAAAGAATGAGCAAAATCCCAAAAGACACAATGAAGATGCGCTGCATGAACATCGAGGACATCAAGGGGATAAATTCCGACGAAAAAAATATGCCTGAGAGAACGTCTTCACATGCAATTTTTTTATATGACGACCTTGATCAAGAAAGAAAAACAAAAATTGAGGAATTAATCAATTCCTTCTCGAAAGATAAAATAAAAATAA
>JBILCO010000241.1:0-3729 GCA_044353075.1 Burkholderiaceae bacterium | reverse complement strand
TGATTTTACGATACCTTAGTCCCTGCCTATACTCTGGCGCATAGAGATAAGAATTGGGGGGAATCGTTATGAACGCACCACTGGACAAGCAGCACGCACTGCAGCCGGACGCCATTTCACTGGATGACAAATACACGCTCGAACGCGGCCGTGTTTTCCTGACCGGCACCCAGGCGCTGGTTCGTCTGCCGATGATGCAGCGCCAGCGTGATCTCGCCACAGGTCTCAACACCGCAGGTTTCATCACCGGCTATCGTGGCTCGCCACTGGGCAGCGTGGATCAGACTGCAGCCAAGGCCAGAAAACATCTTGAAGCGCATCACGTGCGCTTCCAACCCGGCGTCAACGAAGATCTGGCCGCCACGTCGATCTGGGGCACGCAGCAGGTCAATCTTTTTCCGGGTGCGAAATACGATGGCGTGTTTTCGATCTGGTACGGCAAGGGCCCCGGTGTTGACCGATCTGGTGATGTCTTCAAGCATGCGGTCGCTGCAGGCACGGCCCCGCATGGTGGCGTACTGGCACTGGCCGGTGATGATCACGCGGCTAAATCGTCGACCAATGCGCATCAGAGTGAACACATTCTGAAAGCCTGCGGCTTGCCCGTGCTCTATCCATCTTCGGTGCAGGAATATCTGGATTACGGCTTGCATGGTTTTGCGATGAGCCGTTACACGGGGCTGTGGGTCGCGATGAAATGCGTCACCGACGTGGTTGAGTCGGGTGCGACCGTCGATATTGATCCCGAGCGCGTGAAAATCGCCTTGCCCGAAGACTTCGATATGCCCGCCGGTGGCCTTAATATCCGCTGGCCCGATGGCGTGCTCGAACAGGAAGCGCGGCTGGTCAATTACAAATGGTATGCAGCGCTGGCGTATGCACGCGCGAACCAACTCAACCGCGTGATCTGGGATAGTCCGCATGCACGTTTTGGCATCATGACCGCCGGCAAATCGTATCTCGATACCCGTCAGGCGCTGGATGATCTGGGCATCACCGAAGCCGTTGCGCGAGACATTGGCCTGCGTCTGTACAAAGTGGGCATGAGCTGGCCACTCGAAGCCGAAGGCGCGCGCGCGTTTGCCACGGGGCTGGAAGAAATTCTGGTCGTGGAAGAAAAACGCCAGCTGCTCGAATATCAGCTCAAGGAAGAACTCTACAACTGGCGCAATGATGTGCGCCCCCGTGTGGTCGGCAAGTTCGATGACACCGGCGAATGGAGCAATACGCGACGTACCGGCCATGGCGAGTGGCTGTTGCCCGGCACGTATGAACTGAACCCGACGCAAATTGCGCGCGCGATTGCGGCGCGCATCTCGACATACTTTGCCGGTCATCCGGTCGAGCAGCGTGTGCGCGAGCGCATCGCTTATCTCGAATCACGCGAAGCGGTGCTGAAAGTCAGCACCGGCCCGAATCCGCAAACAGACCGTACCCCGTATTTCTGCTCGGGGTGTCCGCACAACACCTCCACGCGTGTGCCAGAAGGCAGTCGCGCACTCGCCGGTATTGGTTGTCACTACATGGCCTTGTGGATGGATCGCTCGACCTCGACCTTCACGCACATGGGTGCCGAGGGCACGACCTGGATCGGTCATGCACCCTTCACCACCGAACAGCATGTGTTCGCCAACATTGGTGACGGTACTTACTACCACTCGGGCTTGCTGGCGATTCGCGCATCTGCTGCAGCCAAGGTCAACATGACCTACAAAATTCTGTTCAATGATGCGGTTGCGATGACCGGTGGTCAGACGCATGATGGCCCGCTTGATCCTGCGACGATTTCGCGCCAGGTTGCTGCGGAAGGCGTGACGCCCATTGTTGTGGTCACTGATGAGCCGGACAAGTACCCGGCCGCCACCAACTGGGCGCCGGGTGTGACGATTCGTCATCGCAGTGAACTCGATGCGGTGCAGCGCGAAATGCGTGAAGTCAAAGGCGTCTCGGCGATCATCTATGACCAGACCTGCGCATCCGAGAAGCGTCGTCGCCGGAAGCGCAACGCCTTTCCTGATCCGGCCAAGCGTGCTGTCATCAATGAGGCCGTGTGTGAAGGTTGCGGCGATTGCAGCGTCAAGTCGAACTGCTTGTCGGTTGAGCCACTGGAAACGGAATTCGGTCGCAAGCGTCAGATTAACCAGTCCAGCTGCAACAAGGATTTTTCCTGCGTCACCGGTTTCTGCCCAAGCTTCGTCACCGTCGAAGGCGGACAGCTGAAAAAGCCAAAAAAAGCAGCGATGAAAGATGCGAGCGGTAGCGCGATATCTGCGATGTCACGTGCAGCCAAACTGAATGCGCCACAACTGCCTTCGCTCGGTGAGCCGTTCGGCGTGCTGGTGACCGGTATTGGCGGCACCGGCGTGGTGACCGTGGGTCAGATTCTGGCCATGGCCGCGCACGTCGCCGGCAAGGCGTGCAGTGTGCTCGACATGAGTGGTCTTGCGCAAAAAGGCGGGCCGGTGACGTCGCATGTACGTCTGGCAGAAAAAGATGATCAGATTCATTCCACGCGTGTCGGTACCGGCGCAGCGGATCTGGTGATTGGTTGCGACGTGATCGTTGCCGCCAGCAAGGATGCGATTGCGCGCATGGGAAGCGGCCGCACGAACGCAGTCATTAATACGACACTCGCGCCGACCGCTGCCTTTGTCAAAAATCCGGACTGGGTCTATCCGGACGCCAGCGCTGCTGACAATATTCGCAAAGCCTGCGGTGATCAGGCCGTCGCTGCGGTTGATGCCGGCAAGATCGCGACCGCCCTGATGGGTGATTCGATTGCGACCAACATGTTCATGCTTGGCTATGCATTTCAGCGCGGCTGGGTGCCACTGTCCGAGCAGTCACTGCTAAAAGCGATTGAGCTCAATGGCGTTTCGGTTGACTTCAATCAGCAGTCGTTTGCCTGGGGTCGTTTGGCCGCTGACAATCTGGACGCGGTCGAAAAAGAAATGAAAGCGCTGGCGCCCGCACAGGTGATTGAATTCAAACGCGCGCCCACACTTGATGAAACCATCCAGCGACGCATCGCCTTCCTGACCGATTACCAGAATGCTGCTTATGCTGACAGCTACAAAAATTTTGTCGCCGAGGTTCGCGCAGCCGAAAGCAAACTTGCATCCGACGGGCAAAGCCTGCGTCTGACAGAAGCCGTCGCGCGTTATCTGTTCAAGCTCATGGCTTACAAGGATGAGTACGAAGTCGCGCGTTTGCACAGCGCTCCGGCCTTCAAGCAAAAAATTGCCGGTATGTTCGAAGGTAATTATTCGATCAAATACCATCTCGCGCCGCCGCTGCTTTCAAAGCGCGATGCGAAGGGTCATCTGGTTAAACGGCAATTTGGCAGCTGGGTCGGTATGGTGTTCCCGCTGCTGGCAAAATTGCGCTTCCTGCGTGGCAGCGTGCTGGATCCGTTTGGTTATACCGATGAGCGAAAGAGCGAGCGCGCACTGATTGGCGAATATCGCGACACCATTACCCGCCTGCTGCCCCAACTCACCAGCGACAATCTGCCGCAAATGATCGAGCTGGCTCGCATTCCGGAAGATATCCGGGGCTATGGTCATGTGAAGGAAAGGCATCTGAGCAACGCAAAGCAGAAAGAAGCCCGCTTGCTCGATGGTCTGAAGTCTGGTGTGAAGACAGCGCCGGTATCAGGACGGCATGCGGCTTGAGTGTTGATACGTTCGCTTTAATGATTTTCTCGAATCAATGCTAAACGTCACTGGA
>JBILCO010000222.1:0-4042 GCA_044353075.1 Burkholderiaceae bacterium | reverse complement strand
GGGCGCGCCCTGCAAGGGATGCCAACGCTGCAAGCAGTCTAATGAGATAGGTTCTACAAGCTCCCAGTCTACGAATTGTCATCCCGGCGAAGGGTGGTAGCGGGGGTTTCATGCAGCATGCTGCATGCCCGCGAAACGGTTATAGCGTGCTCGCTATTACGCGCCCTGCAAGGGGGGATCCAGTGTCTTTCGTTGATGCGCTAGCTGCCGGTATTCGCGATAACCCTTCGCGCGCAATTCACAAGCTGGACAGCTTCCACAGCCATGCCCCCAGTCATGCAGCGTTCCTCGCTCGCCCAGATAGCAGGTGTGTGTTTCAGTGCGTATCAGCTCGACCAGCGGCGCACTGCCCAAATATTCAGCCAGCTGCCAGGTTGCCGATTTATTCAGCCACATCAACGGCGTTTGCAGTGACAAGGGTGTCGCCATACCCAATTGCAGCGCCGATTCAAGCGCGCGCAGACTTTCGTCACGACAGTCCGGATAACCCGAATAATCCGTCTCGCACATGCCGCCGACAATCACGTCAATGCCTCGACGATAAGCCAGCGCAGCGGCCACGGTAATGAATAGCAGATTACGGCCCGGTACGAAAGTATTCGGCAAGCCATTGGCCTGCATCGCAATCGCCTGGTCGCTCGTGAGGGCTGTGTCGGAAATTTGCGCGAGCAGCGACAGATCGAGCAAATGATCTTCGCCCAGTCGCGCATGCCAGTCAGCATTCAGTGTGCGCAGAGCTGCCATTAGTTGCGGTCGCAGGCTCAGCTCGATTGCATGCCGCTGGCCATAATCAAATCCCAACGTCTCAACATGCGCATAGCGCGACAAGGCCCACGCAAGGCAGGTGGTCGAATCTTGTCCGCCTGAGAAAAGTACGAGCGCCGAAGAACTCATTTTTTCGTAATCTTTTCAATCGTTTGTTCGATCGAATCGCCGCCGGGCTCAGTAAAGCGCAGCCGGACCGGAAACCATTCCTGGGAGGGTGCAAGCCAGATATCGACTTGTCGGCCACCGCCGGGATCGGTCGGCAAATGGACCACATGCAGCGTGTCGATGTCACCCAGACTGGTGCGCAGCCGCTGCTTGTCTTTCACCTGAAATGTCCAGGCTTCGCCGCCACGATGGCCGGCGACAAAAAATTTCCAGGTTGAGCCTGGCGTGAAATTGCCGGGGCGCGCGCGTGCCATTGACAGCAATTGCCAGAGCACGCTGAGCCGGTCTTGCTCGCCACCCTGAATTTTATGCGTGGGAATATCACCGGCAAAATTAATCTGACCTGCGCGACGATCGAAAACGACCGCGACCGGTTCCTTGCGCAAGCGCTTCAGTACAAAATTTGCGGGCGCCAGTCCATTGCGATCAATCACGCCTTCACTCTTTTCCGACATCAGCTGACCGGTCAGCTGCGTGCTGGTATCAAAGATCAGCCGGTATTGTTTGGCATCGAATTGCCAGTCAATTTGACCCTGCCCTTCAACTGACAGCCCTTTGATGTCGGCGCGCAGACGGTATTGCAACTGGCTTGATGGTGGCGGATTGCCGGTCATCTTGTCTTGTGCCGTCGCGAGGCCCGAGACGAGCAGCAAGCTGGTAGCGATGAGAGAAAATTTCTTCAGAGTCAAAATCATCAGGTGTTCTTTCGGTCGGGCGCCGCCAGAGATTGAGTCTTTCGGGTCGGCATTCATTTTTTTTCAAGAGTCGCCAAGGTTAACCCAAGCGTGGTGCCCTTGCGATCCACATACAGGATTTTGACCGGATACCAGTCTTGCGCGGGCGCGAGCCAGACCTCAAGCTGATAGTCTGCGCCGCCGTCCTGTCGAACAATGCGGAGATGCCAGGCTTCCGTACTACCTTGCGCCATTGCAACCGGCTCGCGTCCCAGAACCGTGACCTGCCAGGGATCAGCGGTACGACTGCCGGCGATGATCAGCTCGAACGACAAGCCCGCCTGCAGCTTGTCCGGGTTGCCGCGTGCCAGGCCGGCCAGCTGCCAGAACACGCTGCCGCGATCCTGCTCCCCGCCTTTGACAGGATAACTATTCGTGGAGGCGGAGAAACTGATGGTTTGACGCTCGCGGTGAAAATGCGTATTCGTCGCTGATTTTCCGAGACGCTTTTCGACATAAATCTCGGGTAGGATGCCCGCGTCGGTGAGATGACCCTCACTGCGATAGCTGAGTACTGATAAAAACAAAACCGACGCCTCGCCAGAGATCGAATACTGACGACCATCCTGCATCCATTTCACCAGACCCTTGCCTTCCACCTTGCTGTTGCCTTTGATCGCGACCGCGTCATAGCCCAGATTCGCGGAGGGCGGCAGACTGAACTGCGAAAAAAGCGCGGGTTTGTCACTGACGGTGGCTGCGGGCGGAGTTGCTGCAGTAAGCGTTGCTCGTTCGGCCTCCGTCCCAGTCTGTGTCGGGCTGGCGTTGGGTCCCAATGTGGCGGCCGTCTCGGGTGCCGTTGAAACGATCGGTTCGGCTCCGCTGTCAGAGGGTTTTGCTGCCAGGTCTTTTTTTCCTGCATCGGGTGCCATATCGCTGAGTGCGACCGGCGGGTTTGCAGGCCCAGTGGCGAGCGCTGTTTCGGCTGGAGGTACAGGCGCAGGTAAGGGCGCTGAGGTTTGGTCTGGTGCCGGCGATGAAGGCAGTGGCTTGAGCAAAGCCGCTTTGGGCGATGGCGGCGACAATGCCGTGTGCAGCGTGACCTGAATCACGTCCTCATCGTCATCCAGCAGCGATACGATGGCGAGACTGTCTCTGGCCCAGTCGATAATGAACAAATGCGCGAGCAGCGATACCAGCAGTAGCAGAGCCATGAATCCGGCTTTGCGACCGGAGGGCAGCAGCGAGTGGGGAAAAGAATGATGCGCGGACATGCGGCTAGTTTACCGGGGTCAAATCCACTGTGCTGTTTTGCGCTGGGTGATTTGATGTAGTGCCGCAAACAGGCCGTTTGGTTGGGGGCATCTCGATCCGATCTGTTACTCTTTTGCGGCAAAGGATGGCAACGGCCGTTCTGATGTGTTCTGAATCGTTTTTACGATGCGGCTTGGGGAGATAAGCAATGTCCAGTAATGACATGGGTGGTTTGCCGGGAGCCGGTGCAATGAACGATACCCTGGAGTTTGTTCGTAATATGTGGGGCGCTATGAAAATACCCGGAATGTCGATGCCTTCGATGTCACCCGATGACATTAACAAACAAATTACTGACCTCAAGGCAGTCGAGTCCTGGTTGCAAATGAACATGAACATGTTGCGCACCACGATACAGACGCTGGAAGTTCAGAGTGCCACACTGTCAGCCATTCAGACGATGGGCCAGAGTTTTTCCGGAGCGGGCACCAGTCGGCCTGCGTCTGATGGCAAGCCCTCGTTCGAGTCACCGTTTGATAAGTCCTTTGACAAGCCTGCTGAATCTTCTGACCCGTCTGACCCATCTGCGCGAGCGCCTTCAGCGATGCCCGATCCCGCCGCTTTCGCAGCGCAATTCGCCAATCCGGCATTGTGGTGGAATACCGTGCAGGATCAGTTCACGCAGGCAGTCAATCAGGTCGTCGCACCGGCGAAGAAGTCTGCGGGCCGGAAGCCCGCGGCAGCAAAGAAAACACCAGCAAAAAAGACTGCTTCCGCAGCGAAAAAAACCACAGCTTCGCGCACCAGGAAAAAATCGAAAATGTAAGGGTTCAGGCAGCGCTTCAGGTGAGGTTGCGGGAAGCAGCTCAACGACGCGCCAGTTTTTTCAAGCCGCGCATCATCGTGCCCAGCACGGGTAGCTTTTCATAGAGTTCTTCCGCCGCATCCCAGTAGTCGCGGTGGAAATTTGCGCGCCCGTCGTTCGTGAAGCGCAGATGCGTTGCGCCACGTACGCACTGCTCATCAGATGAAAAGCGTTTCATGCGGAACAGAAAATCCCAAGTCAGGAATGCCTGATCGCCCTGCAATACATGGCCGGTCACGACAAAGCGCGGCTGGTCAACCTGTTCAAACATGTGCGAAAAGATGCGCGCTACTTCGGGCAGTCCGTGCACTTCGTT
>JBILCO010000076.1:0-7876 GCA_044353075.1 Burkholderiaceae bacterium | reverse complement strand
CCGGAGAAATGACTGCCCCTGCCCACTGTCCTGCAAAACCTGAGTCTGCCGGTCATCGGCTCACCGCTATTCATTGCCAGCGGTCCGCAACTGGTGATAGAGCAATGCAAAGCAGGTATCGTGGGCTCCTTTCCCGCGTTGAATGCACGTCCGGCGGAAATGCTCGACACCTGGCTGAGCGACATCAAGGCGGCACTGGCCGCGCACAAGGCGGCACATCCGGACGCCATCATTGGCCCGATCGCTGTCAATCAGATCGTGCACCAGTCCAATGACCGCCTGGCGCATGACGTTGAAGTCTGCGTCCGCCACAAAATACCGATCATCATTTCGTCGCTGCGCGCGCCTCCTGCTGAAATGCTGGAGGCTATTCATAGTTATGGCGGCATTGTTTTGCACGACATCATTTCGATACGTCATGCACAAAAGGCGCTGGAAGCCGGTGTTGATGGTCTGATTCTGGTCGCAGCCGGTGCAGGCGGGCATGCGGGTGGCTTGTCACCTTTTGCTCTGGTCGGCGAAGTGCGTAAATTTTTTGATGGCCCGATTGCCTTGTCCGGATCGATTGCGACCGGTGATGCCATTTTGTCGGCGCAGGCGATGGGGGCAGATTTCGCCTACATTGGCTCGCGCTGGCTGGCAACACAAGAGGCCAATACCAGCGAAGACTATCGCGAAGCCATCGTTGAATCCACGGCAGCCGATGTGGTTTACACAAATCTTTTCACCGGTGTGCATGGCAACTATCTGAAAAAATCTATCGTCAAAGCAGGTCTTGATCCGGAAAATTTGCCGGTAGCCGACAAGTCGGCGATGAACTTTGCCAGCGATCGCGGCGCCAAGGCCTGGCGCGATATCTGGGGTGCCGGTCAGGGTGTCGGCATGATGAACGATGTGCCTCCCGTCGCAGAAGTAGTCGAACGCCTGAAGAATGAATACGCAGCAGCGCGCACGCGACTTGCTGCCACCACCTATCCAAGGTAAAGCCATGACCAAAGCGTATGTTATTGCCGAACTCGTCATCACGGATCAGGCGACGTATGAAGCGTATCGCAAAGAAGTTCTGCCGAATGTGCAATCTTATGACGGCCAGTTTCTCGTACGAGGCGGCACGCGAATTCAGTGTGAAGGTATCGATGACACACATCACGACCAGATGCGCACGGTAATCCTGGAATTTCCATCGTTGCAGAGGGCGCGCGAATGGTACTCATCCGCCGCTTACACCGAGCTGAAACTGATGCGACAGGCTGCAGCTGACGGACGTTTGTTTATTGTGGAAGGTGTCTGAATTTTCTGTCTGCTGCGCACTCCAACGGTTTTACAAGGAGCGCGCGATGGAAACCGATGGCAGGAGTTTTCAGGTGCGGCTAGGCCATCCGGCGAAAACGAATGGCGTTCCGCGTCTGCCCCACGAGCACGATGAGTCGGACGACAGTCAGCAGAGCGATCCGCGATCGGAGATGCTTCAGGCTTATACCGACATGATGTCGGGACAAGAAGATACCGATTGTCGCGAGCAGCGTGGTCTGGAGCCGGTGGTTAAATCCTTGCTGGGGTCAGGCAAGGACGGTCTGAACAAAGACGCCGGTCCCTGCCCGAAAGGCGCGTAAGGACCCGCAAGCGGCCGTACAACACGCGTACTTCAACAACTATCCAGCCTTCGCCTCGACATCGACCAGATAGTTATCCTGCACATCCAGCGCACCTGCCCGGCGCAGCTGCGTAATCGCCCAGTGCGCCAGATGAATTTGCCCGAAGTTCATATGCCGCTGATTCGCCGACTTCACCAGAGGAATCGAATTGAGCAGCTTGGGTACTTCGGAGAGCTTGATACGCTGACGCTCCATCAGTAAAAATTTCAGCAAAACTTTGATCCCGTTTTGTGCATTGCGCAGCGGATCGGCTTCGAGATAATCGATACGTGAATGGGCGACTTCAATCGCTTTTTTTACTGCAGTAAAGGGTTTGCCGTGTCCGGGTATCACGATTCTGACATCGAGGGCCTCGATCATCTGCAAGGTGGCCCGCGTCTCTCTGAAACCCGATAGTCCGTCCAGTGCAGGAAACACGACGCCAAAGCCCTTCTCCCACAAAGCATCGGCTGAAATCAGTATGCCGTGTGTCTCGCAGAACAAGACGTAGGAATAGGGGTGATGGCCAGGCGCGCACAGTGCAGACCATTCGAGATTACCTAACCGGATCTTCTCCCCGGCATTCACCACAGCATCGGCTCGGAAACGTTCGCAACGCTGCCCGGTAGCTTCGAACGTCAGCTGCGTGCGCTCCCAGTTCTGCACACGATTGAATTCCGCTGCCGGAACAAAGGTGCGCGCCAGGGGAAAACTTTTCTGCAAGAGTGTGTTGCCGCCGCAGTGGTCAGAATGCAAATGGGTGTTGTAGATCGCATCCAGTGGTCGGCCTTTGAGTAGATGTCGGACCAACACCAGCGTTTGCTCCTCATGGGTACAGTAACCCGTATCGACAATCGCTGTTCGATCCTCGCCGATAAAAACAATATTATTGGAAGAGAGCCAGCCACGCTCCAGCACATGCAGGGAGTCAGGAAGTTTCATTTTCTCATCTCGTAAGCCAGCGATATTCTGGCGAATTCGGTCAGCAAGGCTTGGGTACCGCCGTTGAACGTATAAAAAGCCGTCCCGGTGCGAACCACCAGCCGGGGGGGCGAGAGCCAGCCGGCTCGCGGTATGCCGATCATTTTCGCGCCCCGGATATCGGGCCACTGCACCTGACGGTTAATAACCCAGGTTTGTTTGATCCCCTTTTCATCGATCGTGACCGTCGAATACAAAAATCCGTAAAACGACACCAGCAGCAAAACCAGCGCAACCAGCATCAGCGTAATCACACCCCAGCCATAATCCTCCAGGGAAAACCGCATCGAAAAACTGATGCCATAGGCAATCACACCGACCGTAAACAGCGTCGCCAGCATTTTGAACCAGGGACTATAGGCAGGGCCGGTCACGACAACGGCGGGCTGATAAAAACTGGGTTGCATGCGATGTCCTTCGTCAGACCAACAGAAAAGGCGATAATCCTCGCCGCCCTCAACATGCCAGCGGAAGAGTATTTCGGCAAAGAGGATTATTTTGCCGCGCGGCGCTCGTTTATGGCCAGCCAGATCTGTCGTTTTTTTGCTTCTGGCGCAACACTCCAGTCGATGATTTCCTCAATCGTACGTTGACAGCCTTTACACCAGCCGGTTACCTCCTCCATCTGACAAATACTGATGCAGGGTGAGGGCAGGGGTCCGCTGTGGTCGGCAGGATCGAAATGGGTCAGGTCCATGAAATCAGAATTTTCTTACAAGCCAGCGCGACGTTTTTTATCGCTCAGCCGCTCGTGAAATTTTTCGGGCGTAATGATGGCGCGCTCATGTTCGCCCTCACTGATTTTGTCCAGACCATCCCAGGCTTCCACACGAAAACGCACCCGCCGGCCTTCCACTGCGGTCACCTCGCCGCGGATGGTGAGCGTCATACCCGGCGGCGTAGCGGCCAGATGTGAAAAACTGACATGGGTACCCAGGCTTTGTTCGTTCGGCCAGTCGACATAATCCATGATGCCCTGCGTGCACGCCAGCTCCATCAGGCCGACCATGTAACCGGTCGCCATCACCGAGGGCATGTCCTTTGCAAACGGCGTTTGCGAACCAAAAAGCTGCGGCACCACCGAATGCTCGGGCACGATGGTTTGCCATTCAAACTGTAGGCCGGGCTGCAGTTTCGGACTCATGATTTTGTCTCTCTCCATGTCGCTGGGTATCGGTCAGTATGACTCAGTGTTGTTCAGTGGCCGCGTCGCGCTGCAATCGCATTGCCAGCACGGCTGACGGCTTTGCGGCCCAGATGATTCGAAATGAATTGTCCGGCATCGACCACCGCATCCAGATCAATCCCCGTTGTGATACCCAGGCCGTTGAGCAGATACAGCACATCCTCCGTCGCGATATTACCGGTCGCACCTTTCGCATATGGGCAACCACCGAGTCCGGCGACCGACGCATGGAAAATGCTGATGCCGACCTCCAGTGCCGCATAAATATTCGTCAGCGCCTGACCATACGTGTCATGAAAATGGCCGGCGAGCTGATGCACAGGAAACTCCCGGGACACGCGTTCGAATACGCGCTGTACCTGTACGGCCGTACCCACGCCGATCGTGTCGGCCACATCAATTTCGTCGCAGCCGATATCGCGCAGTCGGCTCGCCACATCAGCCACCGCGTCCGGTGTCACTTCGCCCTGATACGGACAACCTAGCGAGCAGCTGATACTGCCCCGCAGCCGCAAGCCCTGATCTTTGGTCGCCTGAGCCACCTCCCGAAAGCGTGCAATCGATTCCGCAATCGAACAGTTGATGTTTTTTTGCGAGAATGCTTCCGATGCCGCACCAAAAATAACGATCTCGTCAGCCCGCGCGGCCAGTGCGGCCTCGAAGCCCTTCATGTTCGGTACCAGCGCCGAGTAAATCGTACCGGGCTTGCGCGCGATCTTTTCCATCACCTCGCCCGAAGTCGCCATTTGCGGCACCCATTTGGGTGATACAAACGATGCTGCCTCAATATTCACGAATCCCGCCGCCGTCAGTCGATCCACTAGTGCGATCTTGATGTCGGCCGGTATGGTGTCCTTCTCATTCTGCAAGCCATCTCTTGGCCCTACTTCGACCAGCTTGACGCTCTCAGGCAATGCACGCATCACGCCTCCCCAACCGACAAGGTGAGCAACTGCGCACCTTCATCGACCTGATCGCCGACCGCATACAGCAGCTCGCTGACGGCGCCATCGGCCGGCGCGCTGATCGTATGTTCCATTTTCATTGCCTCCATGATGAGCAAGGGCGCACCTCGGGTTACACGCTCGCCCGCGCCCACCAGCAGTGCAATGATCTTGCCGGGCATGGGCGCGGTCAGCCTGCCCGCATCAACTTCCCCTTCACCGGCGTGCGCAATCGGATCGCGCCAGAGGATTTGCCAGTGATGGCCCACGTGAAATACATGAAAGATATCCTGCTGTCGAACGACATGGCCATGCAGCTGCAGGCCATCCATCCGCAGCTGCACTGCCGACTGACTGACGCTGATATCGTGCAGCGGCACCTCTGACGCGCCAGTTTGCAGCCACAAGGCATCGCGACGATACGACAACTGTACCGGCTGCTCGCCTGCCTCGGATGAAAAAGCAAGGCTGCGCTGATAGGTGCCATTCATGCGCCAACCCGACAAGCGCGCCCAGGGCTCGTTTTTTTCTGTTGAAGATGATGCTGATGTTGGTGCGGGTATTGTTGCGGATGCGGGTGCGGTCAGGCTGGCCGCTGCCAGCGCAAGCACTGCCAGCGGCAGCGTTTGCGGTCCGGGAAACAGGCTGTCCTGGTGGCGTTCGATCAGACCCGTATCCAGATCCGCGTCGGCAAATGGCGCACTGGCAATCAGGCGACCAAGGAACGCGACGTTAGTTGCCGGCCCGACGACCTGAAAAGCTGCCAGTGCCTGTGCCATGCGCGCGAGCGCTTCAGTCCGGTCTTTTCCGTGCACGATCAGCTTGGCAATCATGGGATCGTAAAATGGCGAAATCACATCGCCTTCTCTGACGCCCGCATCAATACGCACATCGCCCTGCATGAACTCCACCGCAGTGGGCATGTGCAGATAATCGAGTCTGCCTGTCGAGGGTAAAAATCCTTTTTCAGGATTTTCCGCATAGATGCGCGCTTCAATCGCATGACCTGTGATCGCGAGTTCATGCTGCAGCTGCGGCAATCGTTCACCTGCGGCCACGCGCAACTGCCACTCCACCAGATCGGTACCCGTGATCATCTCGGTGACAGGGTGCTCGACCTGCAGGCGCGTATTCATTTCCATGAAATAAAAACTGCCATCCTGATTCGCAATGAATTCGACGGTGCCGGCACCGACGTACGACACCGCTTTGGCGGCAGCCACCGCAGCCGCACTCATCGCCTGACGGCGTTCTTCACTCATGCCCGGCGCCGGCGCTTCTTCCAGCACTTTCTGGTGACGGCGCTGCACCGAGCAATCGCGCTCGAAAAGGCTGACGCAATTGCCCTGCGTGTCTGCAAAAATCTGTATCTCGATATGGCGCGGGCGTGTCAGATATTTTTCCACCAGCACGCGCTCATCGCCAAAGCTGTTTTTTGCTTCGCGCTGGCAGGAGGCAAGCGCATCCGAAAAATCTTCCGAGCGAGTCACCACCCGCATGCCTTTGCCACCGCCGCCGGCACTGGCCTTGAGCAAGACTGGATAGCCGATATGATCTGCCTGCGTCTGAAGAAATGCGGGATCCTGATTGTCACCATGGTAGCCGGGCACCAGCGGCACTTGTGCTTTTTCCATCAGGGACTTGGCCGCCGATTTGGAACCCATCGCGCGAATCGCCGACGCGGGTGGGCCGATGAACACGATGCCGGCCTGCTCGCAAGCGGCAGCAAAGGCTTCATTCTCCGAGAGAAAACCATAACCGGGGTGGATGGCCTCTGCGCCGCTCTGCTTTGCGGCGGCAATCACGCGCTCGATGTTCAGATAACTTTCACTCGCAGCGGCCGGGCCAATGGCGATCGCTTCATCGCAAAATGCGACATGACGCGCCTGCGCATCAGCCTCGGAATACACCGCCACCGAGGCGATGCCCATACGACGTGCGGTGGCTGCGACACGACAGGCGATTTCGCCGCGATTGGCGATGAGGATTTTTTTGAACATGGCGACCGCTCCGGTACTCTTTTTTATTGTGTCGTAAGGTATAAAACTTCCAGCGTTCTCTCGCCCAACCAACCGATTTCTTCATCCGACAGAATAAAAGGCGGCATCCAGTACACCGTCGTACCGATCGGACGAAGCAATAATTCTTTTTGCAGGGCCGTCGTGAAAAACCGTCGGGCAAATCCTTCTCTGATGGCCGGTGTCACATCAAATGCAGCAATCATGCCGCGCTGACGAACATGACTCACCAGCGGATGCGCTGCTATCGGCTGCAAGGCCTGCGCGATTTTTTGTGCGCGCAGTTCATTTCGCGCGATCACATCGTCATCCTCAAAAATCTCCAGCGTGGCCAGCGCCGCGCGGCATGCCAATGGATTACCCGTATACGAATGTGAATGCAGAAAGCCGCGCGCGGTGTCCGGATGATAGAAGGCCTGATAAATCGTATCGGTCGTCATCACCAGCGACAACGGAAGATAGCCGCCGCTGATTCCTTTTGACAAGCAGACGAAGTCCGGCCAGATGCCTGCCTGTTCACAGGCAAAAAAGGTACCGGTGCGACCACAGCCGACCGCGATTTCATCCGCAATCAGATGCACGTCAAATTCATCGCAGAGCGCACGCAGTTGGCGCAGATACTCAGGCGCATGCATCGCCATACCCACCGCGCATTGCACCAGCGGCTCGACGATCACGGCCGCGATCTTGTCCGAGCGGCGCTCCAGCAAGGTGCGCATCGCCTGGATGGCGCGCGCGGTTACGTCCGAATCTGTTTCATGTGGCGCAGCCTGACGTGCATCGGGACTCATCACCACATGCGCGCGACGGATCATGCCGCCGTAAGCCTCGGTGAACAGCGGCACATCCGTCACCGCCAGCGCACCCACCGTCTCACCGTGATAGCTGCCTTGCAGGCAAACGAATTCCTGTTTACCGGCATGTCCGCTGTTACGCCAATAATGAAAACTCATTTTCAACGCGATCTCGACAGCGGATGCGCCATCAGACGCATAGAAGCAATGACCGAGTGCGTGCTTCGTTTTAGCCGCCAGACGCTCGGATAATTGCACCACCGGCTCATGCGTGAAGCCAGCGAGCATCGCATGCTCAAGCCGGTCGAGCTGGTCTTTC
>JBILCO010000221.1:0-4088 GCA_044353075.1 Burkholderiaceae bacterium | reverse complement strand
CCGGCACCATCCAGTACGTCAGAAGGTTCAGCATCATCAGACCGAGCACGATGAAAAAACCATACGGCTCCAGGCGCGAAAAACGGAAAGCATATCGATTGGGCAGAATGCTGGTCATGATGCGTCCGCCATCCAGTGGCGGCAAAGGGAACAAATTGAAAGCAAACAGAATGAGGTTGATCTTCACGCCTGCTTTCGCCACCTCGATAAAAAATACCTCGCCGATACCGGCCGATTGCAAGAGAACATAGGACAGCATCCAGAGGAAGGCCATGACCAGGTTCGCCATAGGACCAGCCAGCGCCACCCAGGCCATCTGTTTCTTGGGGTTGCGCAAACGGGAAAAGTCCACAGGCACTGGCTTGGCATAACCAAAAATGAAAGGACTACTCAGCAGGGCCAGCGCCAAAGGTATCAGGACAGTGCCGAAGGGATCGATATGCCGGACCGGATTGAGGCTCATTCGGCCTTGGGAATACGCGGTCAGATCGCCAAAATACTTTGCGGCATAGGCATGCGCGGCCTCATGCAATGTAATCGCAAAAATAACGGGCAATGCATAGATCGCGATCGTCTGGATAATGTCATTCATCAGGCGGATTCTAGCAGACGGCCAAGGGGGTCTCGGACGTCAAATGAACAGCGCCACATCACCCCTGCCCCGGCGCAAGATCTCGGGCGCAGGGCCGGACAAATCAACGACGGTGGTTGGCAACAGACTGCAGCTGCCGCCATCAATCACGAGATCAATCTGTTTTTCCAGCTGATCGCGGATGTCTTCGGGATCGTTCAGGGGCTGCTCGCTGCCCGGCAAGATCAGTGTGGTGCCCAGCAAGGGCTGCTTCAATTCTTCCAGCAGGGCGTGTGCAATCGCATGCTCGGGCACGCGCAAGCCGATGGTTTTACGTGAGGGATGGGACAAACGCCGGGGTACTTCCCGCGTCGCTTCGAGGATGAACGTGTACGGACCCGGCGTTGCCGCTTTCAGCAAACGGTACTGCCGGTTATCGACTTTCGCGTAATTCGCGATTTCCGAAAGATCGCGACATAACAAGGTCAGATGATGTTTGTCATCCACGCCGCGAATGCGCCGCAGGCGATCGACCGCGCTCTTGTCATCGAGGTGACACACCAGCGCATAGCTCGAATCGGTCGGCAAGGCGACAATGCCGCCCGCGTCAACGATTTGCACAGCCTGCCGGATCAGGCGCAGCTGCGGATTCTCCGGATGAATTTGAAAATACTGGCTCATAAAAAATCAAAAACGGCGTCAGCTCAAAGCTGACGCCGTAAATCTGCAAGGCAAGCCGGGAAGGAATCTGAAGTGATCAACCCTGACGCAAAGCAGCAATGCGTTGTTCAATCGGCGGATGGCTGGAAAACATTTCCATAAAACCGCCGGACTTGTTGATACCCAACGCAGCGACCGATTGCGGCAATGCGCTCTCGTGCATGCTACCCAGTCGAGTCAGCGCATTGATCATCGGCTGACGGTTACCCATCAGCTGGGCCGCACCGGCATCGGCACGGAATTCGCGATGACGCGAGAACCAGGCGACGATCATTTGCGCCATGATGCCAAATACAATCTGACACACAATCACGGTAATCATATAGCCAATGCCGGGGGCGTCATTGCTGTTGCGCGAAATCGCACGATCCACCACATAACCGACCACGCGCGACAGAAATACCACGAAGGTATTCACCACGCCCTGCAACAGGGTCATGGTCACCATATCGCCATTGGCGATGTGAGCCACTTCATGACCGAGCACGGCCTCGACTTCTTCACGGGTCATGTTCTGCAACAGGCCCGAAGATACCGCCACCAGGGCGTCGTTGCGAAAAGCACCCGTGGCAAATGCATTCGGTTCGCCTTCGTACCAGGCCACCTCGGGCATGCCGATGCCGGCACGGTCGGCCAGTTTTCGCACGGTATCGAGCAACCATTGCTCCGTACTGTTGGACGGATGCTCAATCACCTGAGCACCAGTCGACCACTTCGCCATTGGCTTGCTCATCAGCAAAGAAATGATCGCGCCGGTGAAGCCGACGATCAGCGAGAACACCAGCAGCATGCCAACATTCAGGCCCTGTGATGTCAGAAAACGATCCGCCCCCGTGAAGGACAGCACGATCGTCAGCACGGCAATCACGGCAATGTTAGTCAGCACAAACAACGCAATTCGCTTCATCCCGGACTCTCCCAAGAAAAATTAACAGCCGTCGGGACAACCGACGATCGCCCTTTAAATCAGGGCAGCAACGACTATTTCAAGATTGAAAAACTCAGAGTTGCCAATCATGCCAGACCGGCTTCAAATCTGCAGGAAGGTGCGGCAGGCTGCCGAGATCGACGCGCGACTCTTTGGGGCCATGAAAATCAGAGCCTCGCGAGGCCAGCAAACCTGTGCGGCGCGCCAGTGCGGCATATTCGCCAAACTGATCCACCGTGTGGCTGCCAGTGACGACTTCAATACCCTCGCCGCCGAGTGCGGAAAACTCCGCCAGCAGCGCATCGAATTGCATCAGGTCAAAAGGATAGCGCCCGGGATGGGCAATGACGGCACGTCCACCTGCGGCCCGTATCCAGCTCACGGCCTCTTGCAAAGTGGTCCAGCGATGTGGCACGAAACCGGGCTTGCCTTCGACCAGATAGTGACGGAAAACGTCCGATACAGTCGGCTGCACACCCAACTCCACCAAATACCGCGCGAAATGGGTACGCCCGATCAGCGAAGGGTTATCTGCGTATTTCAGCGCGCCCTCAAAGACATTCGACAGCCCGGTCAGCTCCAGTTGCGTGGCGATCTGCTGCCCGCGCCGCACTCGCCCTTCGCGCACACTGGCCAGACCGTCCTGCAAATCAGGATGCTGCTCGTCGATATCCAGACCCACGATATGTACCGTCTTGCCGGCGAAAGTGATCGAGATTTCCACGCCAGCCACAAAGTGCACACCCAGATCCTGCGCGGCTTTGCGTGCCTCGTCAATGCCCCCCACTTCATCGTGGTCGGTCAGAGCCCAGACATCGACGCCATTCGCTGCAGCGCGGGCGGCGAGTTCAGCAGGTGCAAGCGTGCCATCCGAGACGTTCGAATGACAATGCAGATCGATATTGAGCATGGGCACTTCAGCAGGAAAAAACAGCGACAAAAAACGGATTTAAATCTGTCGTTATTGTACGCGGCTGCAGCGATGCCTGCCGGGGCCAGATCATGGAAGAAACCCTTCAATCAGTGCGGCCAGCGCCTCGGGCTGATCATGGTGCAGCATGTGTCCTGCGTCGGCGATCATCTCGCATCGCAGCTGCCCAATATGCTGACGGCGGCGATCGATTTCCTTGCGCGCCGCCTCTTTCGGTCCCATCCAGCGCCAGACATCCGTATCGTCCGCCTCCACCCACAACACCGGCGCCGTAATGGCCGACCAGCAGGCCATCACTTCCTCGGTCCGGTATAAGGTCGCGCTGGTGACTTTGTGTGCCGGGTCGCCGAGAATCTCCCACTCGCCCTGCGCATTCGGCGCAGCCCAATGCCCGGCCAGAAAATCGGCACGTGCGTCGGTAATGCGGGGATTGGTTTTCATCAGCCGCGCGGCGACCGCCCCTCGGCTCGGATACGTTCTCATCACGGGCGGTTCGCGCAGTTCATCCAGCCATTTTGCGTAACGCACTGGCGCCTGCTCGGAGCGAGTCGATGGCAACCCGAAACCTTCCAGATTAACGAAATGTGAAACGCGCTGCGGACGTACACCCGCATAAATACCAGCCACATTGCCGCCCATGCTGTGCCCTATCAGGCGGACCGGTGCATCACTTGAATAATGATCGAGCAGCGCATCAAGGTCGCCCAGGTAGTCGGCAAACCAGTAGCAGTCGGACGCAGCGCGCTCTGTCAGACCAAAGCCACGCCAATCCGGTGCAATGACATGCCAGTCGCGCGCAAAACAGTCCACCACAAACTGAAACGAAGCCGACACATCCATCCAGCCGTGCAGCATCAACAAAGTAGGCGCGCCTTCGTCACCCCAGTGCCTAACATGGGTGCGCAGACCGCGCAGAGCAAGAAATTCGGATCGGGAGG
>JBILCO010000087.1:0-7458 GCA_044353075.1 Burkholderiaceae bacterium | reverse complement strand
ACATCGAATTCAGCATTGCCGATGAACGCGCCGCTCTCTGCAATTTGGATCATGCGCGAATTGATTGTTGCCTCGACGGTTCCTTCAACCACCAGCGTATCGCAATCCGTGATTTCCACGCCCTTGAGCTTAATGTTGGGACCCACGGTGAGTTTGCTGCCCGAAGCGTTGCCAGCAGCCATCGGCGAGACGGCAGCACTGGTAATCGACGCGGGCAAGGCTCGCGGGATGGACGCAACGACCACCCTTGTCACTGCCACCGTCGGTGGCGAGTTGGCAAACGGGACAGCGTTGGCATCAACCGCAATATCGCGGTGGCCAAAAAATTTTCCTGACTTCAGCATAGAATCTCCTGGATAAAGGATGCGGACAGCAACACGGCGCTGCACACGCATCACTTGGGCTATTGCAACATGACAAAGTTCCCCAAGAGCAGGAATTCATTCGAAAAAAAAACGAAAAAAAACCGCAGCACCGGCTGCGGTTTTTTCAGGATGCACAGGTATCAGACGCGACGCTTGTACTCGCCGGTACGCGTATCAATTTCAATCTTGTCACCCTGCCCCACAAACAGCGGCACGGAAACTTCAAAACCGGTCGCGATTTTCGCGGGCTTGAGCACCTTGCCTGATGTATCACCTTTGACTGCTGGCTCGGTGTACGTGATTTCACGCACAACGGTGGTCGGCAGCTCAACGGAGATCGCTTTCTCGTTATAGAAAACGACTTCGCAGGTCATGCCATCTTCCAGATAATGAATCGCGTCGCCGAGATTTTCAGACTCGACCTCATACTGGTTATATTCGGTGTCCATGAACACGTACAGCGGATCAGCAAAATAAGAATAGGTGGCTTCTTTGCGATCAAGAACGACCATTTCGAATTTGTCGTCGGAGCGATAAACCGCTTCCTGACCAGCATCGGTCAGCAGATTTTTCATTTTCATCTTGACCACAGAAGCATTGCGGCCAGATTTGGAGAATTCGGTTTTGACAATCACCATGGGCTCGCCCGAGACCATGACGACATTACCAATGCGGATTTCTTGTGCGGTTTTCATAATAAGCAGGCGTAAAAGTTCGGAATACAGAAGCGCGCTGGCAGGGAACTGTTGTCGTTTGAATCAGCGCGCACAGACAGAAACCGGCGGATTTTACCTGATTTTGCGCGCGAACCCGAGCAGACGGGATGCCAGATCCGACTGATTACCCAGCGCCCCTGCCCAGGCCCGCGCATGGACCGACCATGCGGGCAAGTCATTCATGATCGCCTGCCAGTCAGCCGGCAGCGCAATCTTGCCGTTCCAGCGCTGCCAACAGCCCCTGATCTGCGCTGCCAGATCGTCCTCGAAGTGCGCGGCATATTGGCGGAAGAAAGCCTCGCACTTGAGGTGATGTGCACCCTCTGCCTGCGCATACAACTGCCAGACGAAAGGCTGTCCCGCCCACTGCGCACGTACCGCGCTGTCCTCGCCTCGCACAAAATTCAGGTCGCAGCTCCACAACAGTCGGTCGTAGTCATCCGGGTCCAGAAACGGCAACGTCTGCGTCCGCAGTGCACCCTGCTGCAATCCGTGCGCATCATCATGCCCCCCGGGGAAAACGCACAGCACAGGCGGCCCGTCACGCAATGCCTTCAGCAGCTCTGGCAGTGGTGCGGATGGATAACAGAATACCGAGATCAGTTTTTCACCCGCCTTAAGCGCAATGCCAAGACGTGCCAAAAAAGCCGTTCTAGCCATGGCGTCGAATGCATGACGCTCTGCCAGCAAAGCGGGCTCTCTGATCAGGCCGCCGGACTGCGAGCCGAAGCCCGGAAAGAAAAAATGGCGCGTCAGGGGCAGCGAGGGATGCGGCGATGGCAGGCCGTGGTGATCGTCGACCCAGGTCTCGGCCGACAGATATTCCAGATTGATCCAGACGGGCGGTCGGGCCATGCGCGCCATCGCTTGCACCTGCGCGTCCGGCATCCGGCATCCAAACGCCTCAATAACGAGATCGGCCGGCTCGTGCGTGGCCGGGCTTGCGTCCCAGACGCGCACGGTAAAGCCGTCAAGCGTCTGACTCACTCGCTGCGCCTGCAAAACCGGACGAAGCACCGCAAGGCGGGTCAGGTCATCAATCCACAGGGTCACCGCAAGTCCGTGCTGCGCCAGCGTCCGCGCCAGACGCCAGCAGACGCCGGCATCACCATAGTTGTCGATCACCTGGCAATAAATATCGACGGTATTGGTTTCACGCATAGATCAGAAGACGTGGAGAGCCTGCAGTGCGTCAGGATGGCGGTTTACCAAGGCGCCGCTCTTGCCGGAGGCGCCTGTCATTCCCACTCAAGCTTCGGATACAAGGCGGCCGCATTACGTCGATTGGTCGCATCAAACAGCTGCCACTGACTGCGCTCGGAGCGCGCAGCCGCAGCAATCGCCTCCTGCATGGGCAAGTCATCTGCGATGGACTGTCGCAAATCTTGCATCAGCGTCTGCAAATAGCGGCGCTGCTTTGCGAGCAAGACATTCTTGTCCGTCACCACGGGGCCATGACCCGGAATCGCGCGCGCTGCGGGGGTAGCCGACAGCGTGTCGATCACACTCAGCCAGCCCGGCACATCACCATCAATCGATGGCGTGCGATCCACAAAAAGCAAATCACCCAGCCACCAGCTGGCGGTGCGCTCGTCCATCACCGTCAAATCATGGTCGGTGTGTGCAATAGCCCAGGCCTTGAGCAGCAGGCGACGATTACCGAGATCGATCACACGCTCGGTCGCAATGGTTTGCGTCGGCAAGACCACGCGACTGCCCTCGGCGGCCTCCCCCAGCATGGTTTTCAGATTGGCCTCGTAGGTTTCGGCGCGCATTCGCATCGCACGCGGCAGCTGTGCGTGGCCAATGAATTCCGGGCCATCCGGCTCAAAGGCGGCGTTACCGAAAATATGATCGGAATGCACATGGGTATTGATCACATAGCGTATGGGCTTGTCAGTCCGCGCACGTATTGCCTCACGCAATGCCGCCCCGACACGATAACTGCCACCACTGTCAATCACAGCCACTGCCGCATCACCGATGACAAAACCGATATTGGCGATATCGCCGTGATAGTGATCGCCGAACTCCTCATGCACGCCCTGATGAACAAACACACCCGGCGCAATTTCGTCCACCGGCAAGGGCGCCGCAGTGGCTGGCCCGGGTTGCAGAGAAAAACACAGGAGCACGAGTAATGACTTCAGCCTGCGCATGTCAGGACTCCGCTGCAATTTGTCGCAATGCCTGCTCGAAGACCTCGGAAGGCTGCCCACCCTGAACGAGGTGACGATCGTTAATAATCACAGCCGGCACCGAATGAATGCCCTGCGAAAGGTAGAACTGCTGCTGTTGGCGCACTTCATCGCGCCAGGTATCCGCATCGAGAATCGCCGCTGCCTCGTTGACATCCAGCCCTGCTTTCTCTGCCACCGCCAGCAGAACCTCGCGGCTGGAGGGGTTGCGTCCTTCGCTGAAGTAGGCGGACAACAACAGCCATTTCAAACGACGCTGGGCATCCGCGTCATCCTGCTCACCGGCCCAGTGCAGCAGCCGGTGCGCATCGAAGGTGTTCCAGGTACGTTGACGGCCCTCAAGGTTGAAGTTGAAGCCGACCGCGGCACCACGCTCACGAATGTGCTCATGGTTCTGGGCAACCTGCTCTGCGTTGATCCGGTATTTGCGCATCAGATGCTCGACGATATCTTCCCCTTCGGGTGGCATGTCCGGATTGAGTTCAAAGGGCTGAAAATGCAGCGACACACTGACCTCATCTCCAAGACGCGCTATGGCCTGCTCGAGCGAGGCCAGTCCGACCGCGCACCAGGGGCAGGCGATATCGGAGACGAAATCAATTTTTAGTGGGGTCATCGGCGTCAATCAGGAAGGCGAAGTTCGGGAGTGTTCGGGGTATCACGACGTGCGCAGATGCTAGCACGGCACCGGGAGCACCTCCATCATTGCCCAGCCAGGCCAATGCCGCCTATGATGCGAAGATCCGACAGCTGATCCGACACCGCAAACCAAGACGACCACCCGATGAAACGCCGCACCTTGCTACTGATACTGTTTGCCATTTTTCCCCTTTGGGCGATGGCCGCCGATCCCGCACCGCCTGAGGTTGACTGGGAAACCAGACTGAATCGTGCACCGCAGGACACGAGCCGTGCTGCCCCTGAGGGCAAAATTTTATCCGGGCCTGAGGATTTCCTGCCGCCAGCGCCCGCGGACTTGCCGCGCGCCGTCACGGCGCCCGCATCCTCTGAATCCATCACTGGCACGCGCCAACCAAGTGCCCCCTCCGTGCTCGAGGGTTTTTGAAGCAAGATTTTGAAAGAATCGTGCTCCCACGGAGGTCACATGCCCACATGGACAGTTGCCGGGCAGCGTTGCGGCTGTTAGTCTGCAGACTCCATCGAATGATTGTTTTCATAAATGAAATCTTCGTCACATCGCAAGGCTCTGCAAAGCATCGGCTCCGTGCTGGGTGCCGCCACGCGACTGGAAGGTACGCTGCATGTCGACGAGAGCGTGCGCATTGATGGCAAGCTGGAAGGCAACCTGGAGCAGGCCGATGGCAACTCGCGCTGGATCATCATCGGACCCGGCGGAGAAATTCATGGCGACATTCGTGCACAAAACATCTCCATTGCCGGCAAAGTCATCGGCAATATTATTGCCAGCGAAAGCATTGAACTGATTGACGGCTGTGAAGTGCGCGGCAATATCACCCACAAATCCATCACCGTTGAGCCAGGTGCCAGCGTACACGGACAGCTGATCGCCCGCGATGAGACCAACAGCGAGGCAGCCGCCGCGCAAGTCATAGCGGCCGTGCGCAGCAACAGCTGACGCATACTCCCCGCCCTCTCCGCTTCACCTCTCCGCGATGCCACTGCACGTACAAACCACCATCTTCATGATTTGCATGGCCTATCTGGTCCTGCACGGCGCGATCTGGTTTGCGCTCTCCGAGCAACGTAACGAGCAGGTCAGGCTCTGGTGCGTGTCAGGAATCATCAGCGGTGTATCGGTGGTTTTGTTATCCCTGCGCGAGACCGTCGGCGAATTTGCGTTTATCTATGTTGCGCAGTTTCTGATGGTGATCGGGAATATGGGGCGCACGATCGCGTTACGGCTTTATTTGCCGCTGCCGATACGCCCTGCGATCACCTTTCATGCAGTCGCCGGGCTGGTGTATTACGTTTGGCTGGTTGCCGCTTATGAAGCGGGCACCAACACGATGGCGCTGTCGGTGATGTTCTTCGGCTTTTATGCGATCGTGTGCGTCGACTATTTCCTGGTCGGCATGTTTCTCAACCGGCAGTCACAAACCCTCGGGCCACGCGTACTGGCGCTGGGTGGGCTGGTACTGTCAGGCTCACTCACCTTCAAGACCCTGGCCACCATCATGGGCTTTGGCGCGACCGACATCTACGGCCCCGGAATAGACCAGTACGTGATGATCGCCGGTCAGTTCATCGCAATCGCGCTGGTCAACATCGGCTTTCTTCGTATTTTTCTGGATCGTCGCCAGCAAAAAAATCTGACGACCGAGCGCAATCTGGTCGCTGCCGAGGAGCACGCAACACTGCTCACTCGACACAAAGCGGAGTTACAGGATTTGCTGACCGAGCGCGAAGAAATCATTCGACAGCTCACGCTGTCGAATAAAACAGCCGGCATGGGCGCACTGGTCGCGAGCCTTGCGCATGAATTGAATCAACCCTTATGCGCCATCAGGCTCAATGCGCAGCTGGTGGAACGCAAACTCAACGCCAGCGATACCGATGTCGAGGGTGCGCGAAAATTCCTCGACTCGGTCATCACCGACAATCGCCGTGCCGCCAACATCATCAGTCGCCTGCGTGCCATGTTCGACCAGCAGGACCGGGGGGAGCAGCAACTCGACATGCATACGCTGCTGCGCGACACCCTGGCGCTGGTCCAGATGCGGGCCCAGTCGGAAGACATCCGGATCATTCAGGAACTCTCGGATCAGCCTGCGGTGATCAGTGGCGACCCGGCGCCACTGCAGCAGGTCCTTCTGAACCTGCTCAACAATGCGATCGATGCGCTGGCCGCGGTCGACCGGGAGCAAAAGACCATCGTCATCACGACCACGCGCCATAACGAGCAACTGATCCTGCAGGTGGCTGACAATGGCTGCGGCATCCCGGAGACCCGACAGAAGTCCGTCTTCGAATTGTTCAAAACCAGCAAGGCTGAAGGCATGGGGGTCGGACTGTGGCTGTCCAAAACCGTCATTCAGAGCCACCGCGGCGACATCCGGTTCACCACACAGCCAAATGAAGGAACCCGGTTCGAAGTCGTCCTGCCCGTGGACTGAAAAACTCCCTGTCCCAGCCGCTAAAAGCGGACGCAATGCAGTTTTAGCAGGTTTATAATGGCGACCACCCCATGAACCGGCGTCACCGTCCGCCCCGTCAATGCGCGCTCTGCTCCTCACTGTGAGACCTGGCCTCATCACTGGCATCATCGTCCTGATCGCCGGCGCCTTCTTGGTCGCCTCGTCGCATGCGGCCACCTACAGCTGCGTGACGACCGCCATGCGTGGAAACAAATGGATTTGTCAGGACAATGTGGCGCTCTGTACCTTCAACTTCATCGTGAATGAGCGAGACAAAACGATGGTGCGCCGGGTAGATGACCGCAATCCCAAAACACCCGTCACCGTCGACAAGTGGGATGAGAAGAAGATTGTGGCGCACGAAGACCAGATCCGGCTGGATGAGCTTTTCATCGAGCAGTACTTTTACAAGATCGAGCTCGATACCGGGAATTTCGTGATGGCCAATGAATATCGGACCAACTCGGGCCGGTATCTCACCCAGGCCGATATTAATGCCACCGACAAGAAACGCTTTTCTTATCACCGTCCCCGACTTTTTTCGGAAAACGGTCGCTGCCGTTTCAGCTCAGGCAAATAAGCTCAACGCGGCCTGACTCGCTGAGCACTGAACTGTTTCGCTGCGGCCTCCAGCGCGCGATCCAGATACGCAGAGTAAAAGCCATTGTTGTCTCCACCAACGATAGGATCTGCTAGTAACTCGCCCTCGGCATTTACGACAATCACCGTCGGTGCGACCTGCACGCCATACTGTGTTGCCAGTGCAGCCTGCGTGGTGGACTTGCCATCAAAACCGGTCAGGGACTCGCGACTGGTGATCTGCACTTCACGAATGACAGGACGATCTGCCGGTGCGGCATCCCGCAAAAGCGGCATCAGATAATTGCGACGCACGACCCGGCAATACGAACAACCGGGCAAGGAAAACATCAGCAGGAAAGCCTTGCGCTCTGCATGGGCCTGCGCCGCTTCCCGCTGGAGGTTGTGCGGTACAGGCAGCATCTCGTCATGCGACTGCGCATGCACGGGCAGGATGGAGAACAAGCCAGCGAAAAAAATGACA
>JBILCO010000075.1:0-7894 GCA_044353075.1 Burkholderiaceae bacterium | reverse complement strand
GGATTGACGCAGGCCGACTTCATCTTCACGACGTACTAAATCCATTTCGAGGATGTCATACCAGGCGCGCATGACATAGCCGCCATTGATGGTCACGGGCATGGTTTCAGCGTGGGGAAAAACGAACCGGATGCCGGGGCAACCAGACAAATCAAGTTCGCGCACGATGGGCACGAAGTCATTGCCATCAGCGCCGAGGCCATGCATCCAGATGACGGCCGCTTCGGGTTGTTCAGTGGTGCTGAGTTCGATGGTTTCCAGGAGTGGCAGAGCGGTCATAGCGCGTGATTGAGTACGAGATAGAGAGATATTCGGATTTATTTTGCACGGATTGCGGATTTTGGCCGGAAAGCTTTGCAGACGGCCTCATGGGTGTCGATGTAAGGGCCACCAATCAGATCGATGCAATAGGGTACCGCTGCGAAGATACCGCCGACCACGGACTGACCGGCCTCGTCGCGTAGACCTTCGAGGGTTTCGCGGATCGATTTCGGCTGACCAGGCAGATTCATGATCAGCGCTGCATGATTGTCGGACTCCCGAATCACGGCGACTTGGCGCGAGAGGATGGCGGTTGGTACGAAGCGCAGACTGATCTGACGCATTTGTTCGCCAAAGCCGGGCATGATTTTTGTGGCGACAGCCAGCGTTGCTTCCGGGGTGACGTCACGGCGTGCCGGACCGGTGCCACCAGTAGTCAGCACGAGGTCGCAGCCAACGTCATCGACCAGTTCAATCAGGGTCTTTTCGATTTGTGCCTGCTCATCGGGGATGAGTCGTGTCTCCATCTGCCAGGGGCTGCTGAGCGCCTGCGAGAACCAGTCACGCAGGGCAGGTACGCCCTGATCTTCGTAGACGCCGCTGGAGGCGCGGTCTGATATCGACACCAGACCGATTAAAAGCTCATCAGGATGATTACGGGTTTTCTTCATCGTCGCGTTGTTCGGATTCGGGTTCAGATTCGGTCGAGGACGGGCTGTCGTCTTGCAGTGATTTCAGCAACTGGAAAATTTCCCGATAGGCCTTGGGTGGTTTTTTCTCCGCCTGTTCTTTGCGCGCATTGCGCACCAGCGTACGCAAATGCTGCACATCAAGCTCAGGATGGCGCGCACGTAGTTCAGTGATGACGTTGTCATCGGCCAGCAAACGGTCGCGCTGACGCTCAATAGCGTGCAATGCTGCCGCTTCGGCACGTGAGGTGCCGCGCCAGCCGTCGACCGCCGTTTGTATGACGTTCACTTCTTCTTCGGTGAGCGTGCGCATTTTCTTGCCCACATACTGCAGCTGGCGGCGGCGCCCTTCGTGGTCGCTGATTTGCTGGCAGATCAGGATGGCTTCCTGAACGTCTTCAGGCATGGGTATACGCTTGACACGATCACGCGCGGCGTTGACCAGAGTCTCTCCCAGCTTCTGCAGAGCGGTGCTTTCACGCTTGAGTTGAGATTTGGACGGGCGATCGTATTCCTGCTCGAATTCACTGGATTGGAATCCGACTGCGCCCCGGTTGGCGTTGGGCATGATGGGCGGCCTATGGCATTCTTGAACGGCTGCTATGATACCCGCTTTGCACCTGACACCCGGAAAACGTCCCATGAATTCACCATTTTTCAGCCATAGCCAGGATCAGCTCAAAGAGATCGCGCAGGATGTGCTGCGTTTTGCCAAAGAGAAGGGTGCGTCCGATGCGGCCGTCGAGATCAGCGAAGGTCAGGGACTGTCCGTTACGGTGCGCAAAGGCCAGATCGAAACTATCGAGCAGAACAAGGACAAGGGCATTGGTGTCACCGTCTACCTTGGCCATGACCGTGCGATTCGTCGTGGTAACGCCAGCACCTCGGATTTTTCAACGCAGTCCCTCAAAGACACTGTGGAAGCTGCGTACAACATCGCGCGCTTCACTGCGGAAGATGAATGTGCTGGCCTGCCCGAGGCAGAATTGCTTGAGACGCAGCCACGGGATCTCCAGCTGTTTCACCCGTGGACGCTGACGGCCGAGGAGGCGGTAGCGCTGGCTCAGCGTGCCGAGGCAGCTGCTTTTGCCGTCGACAAGCGCATTACCAATAGCGAAGGTGCCAATACCTATGCACAGCAGTCGCATTTCGTGATGGCCAATACGCGGGGTTTCATCGGCGGTTATCCGTACTCGCGTCATTCATTGTCGGTGTCGCCGATCGCCGGCAAAGGCAACCATATGCAGCGCGATGATTGGTATTCGTCCGATCGCGATCCCGCAAAGCTGGCCAAGCCGGAAGCCATCGGTCGTTATGCTGCCGAGCGCGCGCTCTCACGCCTGAATGCGCGCAAGCTCGATACGCGCAAATGTCCGGTCCTGTTCGAAGCACCGCTGGCAGCCGGACTGCTGGGCGCGTTTGTGCAGGTGGTATCGGGTGGCGCGCTGTACCGTAAATCGACGTTCCTGACCGATTCTCTGGGCACGGCGGTCTTTGGGCCGGATATTCAGATCATCGAAGATCCGCATGCGCCGGGTGCAGTGGGTTCGGCACCTTTTGACGAAGAGGGTGTGCGTACCCAGCGCAGAGAGGTCGTCAGCAATGGCATCGTGCAAGGCTATTTTCTGTCTACTTACTCAGCTCGCAAGCTCGGTATGCAGACGACGGGCAATGCCGGTGGTTCGCACAATCTGAAAATTCTGTCGTCATCGACTCGCGCCGGTGATGATTTCAAAGCGATGCTCAGAAAGCTCGATACGGGTTTGCTGGTGACAGAACTGATGGGACATGGCGTGAATTACGTCACCGGTGACTACTCGCGCGGTGCCTCCGGCTATTGGGTGGAGCGTGGTGTCATTCAGTACCCAGTCGAGGAAATCACGATTGCCGGTAATCTGAAAGACATGTTCAGGGACATCGCTGCCATTGGGGATGACGTACTGATTCGTGGCACCAAGCAAACGGGTTCTATTCTGATGAGTAGCATGACCGTCGCCGGTGCCTGACGGGTCAGTATTTCCGCCTTTCTCCAGCACCAGTACCTGCAGCGACCGGCACGAAAGTGCCGCGCTGCACCTCTTTCCCTCCCTTTGTATCCTGTTTGGTTCATCTTCCGCACCGATGAACTTTCACCGTCAGTAGTTTGCTCTGCACCAAACTGCGCATTCGCAAAATCTCTTGCGAAATTTTCCCCGTAGTTATTCTCCGAAGAAATACCGAGCAACTCGCCTGCACACCGTTCCCTTTGAATTTTTTCTTTGAACTGATGCAGTTTCGCCACACTTGTTTCCTGAGGTTTTTACTCATGGTGGCGGCAAGAAATTTTTGTTAGTCGTGCAGAAATGTTTCGGATAGTGCGCGCACACAACAGATGCGTATTTGCACCGATGTGGCTATTGCTGTATTTGAAGTCGCCCTCCTAAAATTGCCATTGTTTTAACAGTGATGGTACGGACTCGCAATAATCCCAATCGGCGGCCCGCACTTTATTTCAGACTGGGAGAAGGGGACACACTCATGACACGTCGTAATTTCATTAAAAAAGCGGCTGCCGGCGCAGCAGCGGGAATCGTTGCTGCGCCTGCGATTGCCCAGACCAGTCCCACAATTAACTGGCGACTGGCCTCCAGCTTCCCGAAGTCGCTGGACACGATCTACGGCGCTTCCGAAACTCTGGCCAAGCGCGTCGCACAGCTAACTGATGGCAAATTCAACATCCGGGTATTTCCGGGCGGGGAAATCGTACCGGCATTGCAGGTACTCGATGCGGTACAGAACGGCACCGTGGAAATAGGACATTCGGCGTCCTACTATTACTTCGGCAAAGACGCGACTTTTGCATTTGATACCTCGATACCCTTTGGCATGACCTCGCGCCAGCAAACTGCCTGGATGGATCAGGGCGGCGGTCGTCAGCTGATGCGTGAGTTCTTCCATGACTACGGCATTGTGAACTTCATGGGCGGTAATACCGGCTGTCAGATGGGTGGCTGGTTCAGGAAAGAGGTCAACACACCCCAGGACCTGAACGGACTGAAAATGCGTGTCGGCGGTTTTGCCGGACGTGTGATGCAGCGTCTGGGTGTGGTGCCTCAACAAATCGCGGGCGGCGATATCTACCCCGCGCTGGAAAAAGGCACGATCGATGCGGCCGAGTGGATTGGTCCCTATGACGATGAAAAGCTTGGCTTCAACAAGGTGGCGCCGTTCTACTATGCTCCCGGCTGGTGGGAAGCCAGTGCGCAGCTCTCGTTCTACGTGAGCCAGAAGGAATGGGACAAGCTGCCCAAGGACTATCAGGCGGCTTTGGAAGTCGCCACCTATGAGGCCCATGTCACGATGCAGGCGATGTATGACGCACGCAACCCGGCTGCACTGGCCCGGCTGCTGAAAAACGGCGTGAAGGTTCGTTCGTTCTCGAAGCCGATTCTGGATGCCTGTCACAAGGCCGCGATGGAAGTCTTTGAAGAGGAAGCGGCAAAGAACCCGAAATTCAAGAAGGTTCTGGACCCATGGCGTCGTTTCCGTCAGGATCAGAACAACTGGTATTCGGTTGCCGAGGCGCCGATGCAGGGTTATTTGATCAGCCGTAAATAAAATAAATTATTCGTTAAAAATCCCGCTACGGCGGGATTTTTTTTGGTCTTATAAATTTTGGGGTCTTGCAATTTTTTGGTTGTCGCAATGGACTTATATAAATAAAGCCTGTTTGCTGTCATAACACGGCAGGACACGGCAAAACACTTTTATCCGGTGCAGTTCGCCATAAAAAAAGCGCATCACCCGGGATGCGCTTTTGAGGATTCCTCAGCAGCCGGAAGCCGCCGGAACTGTTTTATTTTTTCGAAGGCTCTGCCGCCATATCGAGCTTGATATCGGTACTTCCGGTATCGCCGTCGAATGAGAACTCGGCATTGGTCAGATCATCCAGACTATCGCCCGACATGTCGATGTTCAGTTCGATCTGCTCCTTCATATCGGTCTTGGTGCCAACAGAAATCAGGGCGGGGAAGGTAATGATGAGCGCCACCATCACCAATTGAATCACGACGAAAGGTACGGCTCCCCAGTAAATATCACTGGTTTTAACCTCCTTGGGCGCGACCGACCGCAGATAGAAAAGAGCAAAACCGAAAGGCGGATGCATGAATGAGGTCTGCATGTTCACTGACAGCAGCACGCCGAACCAGATCAGATCGATACCCAATTTATCGGCGACCGGGCCGACCAGCGGGACCAGAATGAAAGCCAGTTCGAAGAAATCGAGGAAGAAGGCAAGGCCGAAGAACAGGATATTCACCACGATCAGAAAGCCTGCTGTGCCGCCCGGCAGAGAAGTCAGCAAATGTTCAACCCACAAGTCGCCGTTGACTGCGCGGAATACCAGCGAGAACACGCTGGAACCAATCAGGATGAACAGGACGAAGCAGGAAAGTCGCGTTGTCGAATTCATCGCCTGCTTGAGCAGATCCTTGGACAGACGACGATTCATTAGTGCCAGCACCATCGCACCGAGTGCACCCATGCCGCCGCCCTCGGTCGGCGTTGCGATGCCAACAAAGATCGTTCCCAGCACTAAAAAGATCAGTGCCAGCGGCGGTACTAACACCAACACCACTTTCTCTGCCATTTTGGATAGCAGGCCCAGCTTGAGTTTGCTGTTCAGGATCGCCAGCGAGTAGGTCAGGAGCACGGTGACCACACCGCTGTAGACAATCGCCTCGTCGGCTTTCAGCTCGAGCTTGGTGCTCAGATAGAACTTGTTGAACAACCAGCCAGCGGCGAGTCCCGCTGCGATGACGGCAATCAGTGAGAGGACGCCGCTGTCTCCATTAGGCTCACGCAGGTTACGCGCTTCGATCGGTAAAGCAGGCAATGCAGTGGGACGTATCATCGACAGCAGCAGGACGTAGCCGGCGTACATTATTGTGAGCAGCAGGCCGGGAAGAAAGGCGGCCTGGTACATGTCACCCACCGAGCGTCCGAGCTGGTCCGCCATAACGATCAGGACCAGCGACGGCGGAATGATTTGTGCCAGTGTTCCGGAGGCCGCAATGACGCCCGTTGCAATCTTGCGATCATAGCCATAGCGAAGCATGACCGGCAGTGAAATCAGGCCCATGGAGATCACCGATGCGGCAACCACACCTGTCGTTGCCGCCAGCAGCGCACCGACAAAAATCACGGCATAGGCAACGCCGCCGCGCATTGGTCCGAACAGCTGTCCGATGGTATCGAGTAAATCCTCGGCCATGCCGGATCGTTCGAGAATCAAACCCATGAAGGTAAAGAAAGGAATGGCCAGCAGCGTATCGTTGGCCATGATGCCGAAGAGCCGGTTGGGGAGTGCCTGCAGCAATTCTGGCTTGAGCAAGCCTAATTCAATACCGATCAGTCCGAACAGCAAACCATTGGCCGCCAGTGAAAATGCCACCGGAAAACCAGACAACAGGAAGACCACAAGTGCGGCGAACATGACAGGCGCCATGTTCGCAATCAAAAATTCAGTCATGATGAGTCCCGAGTGAGATCAGTTCAGTTTGTTGGCGGCTTTGATCGCCGCGATTTCTTCGACTGGCGTGATGCCTTGCTTTTCGAAGACGCTGGAATCAATTTTTCCCATCAGGAATCCAACGCGCTTGATCAGCTCGGAAATACCCTGCAGGGTCAGCAACAGAAAACCAATCGGGATCAGGATTTTTGCGGGCCAGACGATGAGTCCGCCGGCATTGCTGGAGACTTCCTGATTGCGAACCGACTCCAGCGCGAAAGGCACCGCAAAGTAAAGAATTAGCAGCGTGGCGGGCAGCAGGAAAAAAATGAATCCGACCACATCAACCCAAGCCTGCGTACGTTTTGAAAAACGCCCGACGATGACATCGATACGGACATGTTCATTGCGGCGTAGCGTATAAGATGAGGCCAGCAGAAAAATCGCGCCAAACAAATACCACTGAATTTCCAGCCAGGCGTTGGAGCTGATGTTGAAGCTGTATCGGACGATAGCGTTACCACTGCAAATCAGCACAGCGAGTAACAAGGCCCAGCTGATGCCCAGGCCGATTCGTTCGTTAAGCGCATCGATGTATTTCGATAGAGACAGTAGAAAGGACATGATCGTTTTTCTTTCGAGAAAATTTTCTTGAGAATCAGTAGCGTGACAACCCTGCCGTCATCAGAATCCGGAAGGATGAAGGCGACGATGCTGAACGGCTGATTTTTCATCCCCGGCGGCCCACCCGTGAGGTGTTTGGTCAATGACTGTGGAATACATCAGGGTCTCCTTGATTTTTAATTTTGTACTACCGGGCTCTTCACCGCCGATCATTCCATCTTGATTTTCAAAACTGAGAAAAGGGAAGCGGCAAGTGTGAACGAAAATTTAGCCCAGACCGGTATAGTCCCCCGTGCTGCTCTGCAACAGTGCGCCCATTACTTTATCGATGAATTTACTTTTCGGCCAATTCGACGTTTTATCACAACATTGCCACGAAAAAAAAGCATTCGGGCCGGAAAGGGCGCGAATGCTTTGCCGGGGTGCTGACTTTCAGGTCAGCTGCTGACGAACCCGCCGGATCGCAAGCCGGACTTGTTCTGGTGCGGTGCCGCCCACGTGGTTACGGGCCGCAACAGAGCCCTCCAGGGTAAGCACGGCGTGAACATCGGGGCCGATCAGTTCGGAAAATTGCCGCAGCTCGTCGACGGACAACTCGGCCAGATCGCAACCCCGCTGGTCGCAGGCGCGTACCGCATGCGCGACGGCCTCATGGGCGTCCCGGAACGGCAAGCCTTTTTTAACCAGATAATCGGCAAGATCGGTGGCCGTTGCATAGCCTTGCAGTGCCGCCAGCCGCATTGCTTCTGGCTTGACGGTGATGCCTCCCGCCATATCGGCAAAAATCCTGAGCGTATCGATGACGGTATCGACCGTATCGAACAGAGGC
>JBILCO010000074.1:0-7933 GCA_044353075.1 Burkholderiaceae bacterium | reverse complement strand
AATCCAGATTTATAACGAAGATAAAAACTAATGAGCTTGAACATTTGATTAAAAATGGGGTCATTTGCTTGATGCCTTGATTAAAAATTATACGAAATTAAATGAGGAAATATAATGAAACATGTAAATAAAATTCCTGAGCAAATGTTTTCTGATTTTTTTCATGAAAATCCGTTCTCTTATTTTATAAGGCCCTTACACGGGGAATCATTGAGATCCGATTTTTCTGTTGATGTGAGAGAAAAAAATGGCGGCTATCTTGTTCACGCCGAGCTTCCGGGCGTTAACAAAGAAAATGTCGATGTAAGTATTGATGGTGACTGCTTTACTATTTCTGCAGATATGGATCAAATTGATCAAAAATCAGAGGATGAAAAAATTATTCAGAGTGAGCGATATTGTGGGTCGGTCTCTCGAACTATTCGATTACCCATGGCCATAGATAGAGCGTCTTCAAGCGCACATTTTGAAAATGGTATTTTGGAACTGGTTTTGGCCAAAGAAAAGAAGAAAGTCGGTAAAAATCTGGAAATAAAATAAGATGTTCAGGCTGCTGATGAGCTTGGCGGGGCACAGGCTCATCGGCACCACCCAAGTCTATGTTGATCTCAACGACAACATAAAGCGACGGGTGATGGCGTTGGTTTGACCGTCAAAACAATGACGAATTTAGTGGGTGGGTGCCGCGATCGGAAAATGCTGGATTCCAGGAAATTCTCAGAGGCACGAACCAGACAAAAATTTCACCCGGCCATCTGCAAACTGCTGATAAGCGTGCGCGAGATACTCGCCACCAAAGGTGCGGATCACTGAGCCCAGGGCACACTCTTGCAACCCCACCGGCGTATCAATCAGCAGCGAGCAGCTGTTCTGCGCATCATCCGTTTTGATGGCATTGATTTTGAGGGTGTACGCGGGCACGCCGAGCTTTGTCGAGATGCCGTCGGCATACTGGGCCGAGAGTCCGGTAATTTTCACGCAGGCCGCTTGATTGGGTTGATAGATTTTCGCGCCGCCTTCATTGACTGCCCAGAAAACAAGGGACTCCTCATCCGCGTTCGTCGCGGGACAAAGCAGCAGGGCAGCGGTCATCAGAGTCAGCTGCGCCCGGGAAAATTGGCGCATGAAAAACTGCCCGCTCATGACAACCGCACCGGGTAGCTGTCAGGATCAATGGTGGGTCCCGCCTGGTTCAGCTGGTCTCTGGAAAAGCCGGCCGCTTTTTTATAGCTGGCCATGTACTCATCGCGTTCGGCTTTGGGAATCACCGCATCGATCGAATCGAAATGTCCACCGCAGCGGTCATCAACGATTTTCAGCAAACCAAAAGGACCATCGCCACGATTGCGTAATACGACTTGTGAGATGGGTTCGCACAGCGCAGCGTTGTAAGCGTCGAGCGCTGCCGGTGTCGCGCCCAGTCGGATCATCGCTGCGCCCAGCACGCGGGCATCGACAATCGCCTGACTCGCGCCGTTGGATCCGGTCGGATACATCGCATGCGCGGCATCGCCCATCAGTGCGACCGGACCGTCATTCCAGAAAGGAGCGGGGTCTCTGTCGATCATGGGGTTTTCATATGCGATGTTCGATCGTCGCAGAAGGTCGGGGACATCCAGCCAGTCAAACCGGAAGGCGTCGAAATCAGCGGCAAAGGTATCGATGGCCACCGGTTTGAACCAGCCGCTTTTTTGCCACTGGGTCGAGCTGTCCATGGTTTTTTCGGCAATCCAGTTGATTTCGGCAAGGCCGTCATCATTTACCGCAGAGATCGGATAAATGACCATGCGATGCTGGTGCGTGCCCAGCCCGATAAAACTGGACCCGGTACGGATGGGTCGGGCGAGCGCGGTGCCGCGCCACATCAGGGTGCCGCCCCAGTGGATCGGCGGCTGGTCCGGATGCATTTGCGCACGCACGGCGGAATGAATGCCATCCGCGCCGATCAGCAAGCTGCCCCGTTCACGCGTGATATCCCCGTTCGCATGTTCAACGATGGCCGTCACGCTGCCGTCCGCCTGCTTCTCATACGCAGTGATTCGCTGACCCAGACGCACCGATGTGGCACCCAGTCGCTCGCAGACTTTCCGATACAGCAGCATGTGCAGTTTGCCGCGATGCGCCGCATATTGCGGCCATCGATAACCCGCCTTCAGTCCGCGCGGCTCCGCATAAATATCGCGGCCGTTCAGACCGACCAGCGCCCATTCCTGTGCCTGAATGCCGACCTCATTGAGTGTGTCGGTATCGATGCCCAAATCAAACAGTTCGCGCACCGCATTTGGCTGAAGGTTGATACCCACACCCAGCGGCTTGATTTCCCGGACCGATTCGAACACCACACAGTCCACGCCGATCTGATGCAAGGTCAGCGCGAGGGTCAGGCCGGCGATACCGCCGCCGGCGATCAGAACAGCAGCGGGTTGATTTGCGTCACGTGTCATCGGATGGTGTCTCTGGCTTTGCGGTTGCGGTGAGGGCAGCAATCATCTTTGGTTCAGGCCACCGGCAGTCGGACCCCGGCGCCGGGGCTGGCGATCCATTGTCCGTGCTTGTCCTGAAGGACCACATCGACGTCCCAAGCACGTGCCGCCTGCATCACCCGAGATGGCGGCAGCATGAAAAACACTTTGGTGAGCGCGTCTGCGACTACGCAACGCCGGGCGATCACGGTCACTGACGCCCAGTGCGTCGGCGAATAGCCGGTACGCGGATCAAGGATATGGTGGTGCCGGCAGTCCGCGCTGAAGCGGGTATGCGCATCGGATGAGGTTGCGATCGCGCGTCCGTCGCTGCGCATGATGGGCATACGGGTGGTGTCCACCGGCTGCTCGGCTACAGCGTGCTTGGCTACCGCATCTTCAATGCCGAAGGTCCAAGGTTCATTCGCCGGCGCATGGCCGAGCAGGGCGGTCTCGCCGGTATCGATCCATGCATGCTCGATACCGTGCGCGATCAGCGCATCGCGCGCGCTGTCTGCCGCATAGCCCTGGGCAATGCCATTGAGCGAGAGCTGCATGCCGCGCAGGTTAAGACGAATCGCATCGGTCGATATTTCCAGCGCACGCCAGTTCACGGCTTGCCGCGTCCGCTGCAGCGCCTGCGTCGAGGGCAACGCGCCCTGCGCTGCCGCCGCCGACCAGAGCTGCCACAGCGGCTGCATGCTGATGTCAAAGGCGCCGTTGCTGCGGCGGGCGATCTCCCGCGACAGCGTCAGCACCGAGCGCAGCGCCGGCTCGGGACGATCGAGCCGTCCGGCAGCGTTCAGTCGCTGCAAGGCGCTGTCGGCGCTGAACAGGCTCATCTGCCGCTCGACGTCCCGAATGGCGCGAACCGCGGCATCGAGTGCAGCGTCCGCGCGCTCGGCGCTGGAATGCGCTGCCTTCAGCCAGAGCGTGGTGCCCAAACCCAGCAAGGCGCGCTCGCGCCAGACTGGCGCGGCTGCCGGCTGTCTTGTCCATGCGGTGGTTGATGCGCCTGCGGCCATCAGCCCGCATCCCCATCGGAGTATCTGTCTTCGCTGCATCATGCCCCTCGTGGTGTGTCGATGAATGTCACGGGTATCACGCGCATCATATCGCGGCGCTGCTGCATCAACGGCCCGGCATGCGCATCGCACCTGCCGGCGATATGACCGAAGGTACCGGTCATCATCATCTGATCGATGCCCGCGATATCGATACCGGCGTCGTCATCCCAAACGACAATCAGCACAAGCACTTCGGCAAGGGACAGACCGAGAGCCGCGGCCTTCTACGACTTCTTCGCATGCAGCGCCATGAAAGCCTGCCGTACATACGGATCGACATTCTGCTGATCCAGCAGCCAGCGCACATAATCTCTCGGTACCTCGGCCAGCGGCAGGCCCTTGTGTTTGCCGAAAGTCATGTGGGTTGGCAGACGCGCGTCATCTGATGCGGCGCACAGGGCTTCCATGGTCGTGATGTTCAGCTTCGCGCACAGGTGGCTGAGAATCGTGGCGCAGATGCCGATATCGGCGGCGGCTGAATGCGCTTCACGCAGACGCTCTCGGGCCGTGTCGCGCTCCAGAAAATACAACAGGGCGCTCTGGCTGTGCGAATCCGCTTCGGGCCAGACTTTTCTGGCCAGCGCCAGCGTGCAGATTCTTTTGACTTCCGGCTGGCCGACTGCCTGCCAGTCAAAATCGATATTGTGGCCGATCAGGTAGCGAAGATCGCTGGGCAGACGAAAGCTGCTGGCGGGCGGGCAGTCCACCAGCTCTTCATCCAAAATGTGATGCGTGGCCAGCGCACCCAGGCTGATGGGTTTGCCGGGTTGATAACGCTGATGAAAACGCTCGCCGAGCGCAAAGGGCTGCAGACTATCGACCGCCACCCATGCGGCTTCGATGATGACGGGCTCGACGATGCCCGTGGCTTCGGTGTCAAAAATAATGGCAGTGGGCATGGGCTTTGTCTTTTTTTGGAAGCAGATGTTTGGATATTTTTAATTCAAACATCAGGATGCTTCGGAGGATTATCTGATGCTGCGGGATTTTAATGGGTTTGAGCCGCACCGAGGCAGATGATTGATACTGGCCAGTGATTGGCGAGGAATCGGTCGGTCAGTCCACGATAATCATTTGGCAAGCAAGATCACACAAAGCGATCGGATCAATCTTATCTCAGAGGCACAGAGCGATGGATAGCAAGGCACTCAAAGCACTGCAATGGAAGGTATTTCAAAACGTGGCTGCCGCACAGCTGGTGCCGCTGATGCGTATTGGTGATGAACTCGGCCTCTTTACCCGACTGGCCGATATGGGGCCTTGCGATAATGCCCACTTTGCCGAGGCGGCAGGTATTCACCCGCGTTACAGCCTGGAGTGGCTGTGCGCGATGTGCGCTGCGGGATATGCGTCCTATGACAGTGACAAAGGACATTTTTTTCTGAGCGAAGAGCAGGCCGCTGTTTTTGCCCGCGAAGACAGCACCGCGCTGATGATCGGCGCTTATGACAGCGTCGCCTCACTGGTGATGGACGAACCCAAAGTACGCGCCGCATTCCAGAGCGGTGAAGGACTGCCCTGGGGTGAGCATCATCCCTGTTATTTCCGCGGCACCGCGCGTTTCTTCAAGCCGGTTTACAAATCCAATCTGGTGTCGCGCTGGTTGCCGCAGATACCAGCACTGACCGACAAGCTCGCCGCCGGCGGCAGTTTTGCCGATGTCGGTTGCGGCCATGGTGTGTCAACCATGCTGATCGCCGAGCATTTCCCGAGCGCGCAGGTACATGGCTTTGATTTTCATGGTCCGTCGATCGAAGAGGCAAAGCGTCTCGCGGCCGATGCCGGTTTGAGCGAGCGCATTCATTACGACACACGCAGCGCGAAAGACTACACCGGCACCTTCGATGTGATTGCCTTTTTCGACTGCCTGCACGACATGGGTGACCCCGTGGGTGCAGCCGAACACGCCTGCCGGCAACTGAAAGAGGATGGGCTGCTGGTCATCATCGAGCCATTTGCCAATGACAAGCTGGAAGATAACTTCAACATCGTCGGCCAGATGTTTTACACCGCTTCGACCATGGGTTGCGTACCTGCATCGATGGCACAAGAAGTGGGTCTGGCACTTGGTGCGCAGGCGGGTCCCGCCAAACTCGGTATGGTGTTGCAGCAAGCGGGCTTTAGTAAAGTGGAGACGGTGGCCACCACGGCGACCAACATGGTGATCTGCGCCAAAAAATAGTCTCTCAGGTCGCATGCCCGTTATCCCCATGATGCAGCTGTTTTTGCACAAACAACGCATAGCAACAAGCACGTGCCACATGCGGGCTGGCTAGCTGGCCGGCCCCTGCCTTATCGTGCCTACCGGTAGTGCCTGGCGTAACTGCATAGCGTCAGCGCATACCGAAAGTACATAACAAAAATACACACTGAAAGTAGATAGCGAAAGTAGATGCCGTAGGCGTCTGCTGCAGCTTTCTGTATCACGCACCTGCTAAAGCATGAGGTTTTGAGAGCTTATGTGACTTATGCAGGGCGGCCACGCCATCGCACCACGTATGTTCCGGGTGTATCCGGCGCGGTATCCAGGCTTTTCAGAGGCTGCGCACAGGACTTCAATGCCTACCTGCGAGCTTGCGCCTGTGATGGAAAAAACAAATCTCTTTAATCGGTTGCTGAAAAGCCTCTCCGAGGATAAAGGATTTGTCTCGCCCGGCAGTGGCGGTACCGTGCATCTCACGCCTTATCTATCGTTGATTGTCGCTGTTCTTTACATGATGGCGGCGGATGATGAGATCTCCGAGCAGGAGTGCAATCATCTGCTGTCGGTGTTTGGCGGTGATGAGCAAGTCTTGCAAAGGGCGCTTAAATACGTCGAATCAAAAAGCGTGGATGCGTTTTTGGCCGAGGCTCCCGCGCTGGTCGATACCGATAGCCGGCTCTGCATTTTGCTCAACGTTTGCGATTCCAGTATGTCGGATGGCGATTTTTCAAAATCGGAAATGATTTTGTTCTCTCGCATGATGAGCCAATTCGGCTACGACAAAAATTCCTTCAAGCCGTATTTCGACACCTTATCCCTGAAAAACAAACACTCCGTCCTTGGCGCGAGTGCACAGGTGGGTGCTGGCGAATTGACCCCGCCCGATGCTCTGGTCGTCGCCATGTTGTACATGATGAGCGTTGATGGCGACATCGCGAAAGAAGAAATTGGTCAAATCAATGTCGCACTGAGAGGTTCCAAAGACGCGCTGCCAGCCGCGCTGAAGTACGTCAAGCAAACCAAATTCCCTGACTTCATGAGCCAGGTGAGTCCTATCCTGAATCATCAGCAAAAAATCTGCATCTTGATCAATGTGGCCGATTGCATGCTCTCGGATGGGCGCATTGATCGGCTTGAGCAGGATTTGTTTCGGCGAATGCTCAAGGGGTTTGGCTTAACAGAAGAAAATTTCAAAAAGCATTTCAGTCATCTCGTACTTAAAAACGACCGGCCTGTTGATATTCGCATGGCATCGAAGTCGGATAAAAAATCAGAGATCATTCAGAACACCATCAATACCCAAGATTCAATGCAATTTGCAGATGAAGCGGTGGGTTCGGCCAGTCAAAACATCAAAGCATCACCCGCCTCTGCGTCCGGCGAACGAATAGCCAATGAAATCGTCCATCAAATTGACAAAAATGTTGAGGCATTCGAATCTCAGACCAGACTATCCGCCGAAGTGGATCTAGTCGCCGCCAATGCCAGGGTAGCTGATAATAAAAATGCCGATGTGACTAAACCGACTACGGCAAAAAAATCGTCGATTGACGCAGTAAAAAAGAGTGAGAAAAAAGCAGCGCAGGGACTTAGTGGAGCCCTCGCATCCGATGCGCGGCCCGGCGCAACGACGGCTCAAGCCAGACGTAACGACGAACAGACCGCCGCAGTCGGGTATGAAACGGGAAGTTCTGAAGCTCAGTCGGAATTACGCCGATTGCATGACGGTGAGGGTGAGACGGATACACGCCGACTGCGGGATGGCGAGGGCGAGTCGGGTACACGCCGACTGCGGGATGGTGAGGGCGAGTCGGATACACGCCGACTGCGGGATGGCGAGGGCGATTCAGATACGCGCCGCCTGCGGGACGGCGAGGGCGACACGGATATCCGGCGGCTGCGTGATGGAGACGGTGATATCGATACGCGTCGTCTGCGAGACGCAGACGGCGAATCGGACAGGCGTCGTTTGCAGGATGGTGAAGGCGATGAGGACAGACGCCAGCTGAGCGATGCCGAGGGTACGGCCGATCAACGTGACTTAGCCAAGAAACAGGCCGCCAGTAAAAAACATCATCTGCGTGACGCTGAAGGTCCCTCTGACCTGAGACGCACCAGTGATGGTGAGGGTGAGATTGATTTTCGGATCGCCAACGATGCCAGTACGGGTGCCAAAGGACGTCACCTGCGCGATGCAAAAG
>JBILCO010000144.1:0-5919 GCA_044353075.1 Burkholderiaceae bacterium | reverse complement strand
GTTTCTTTCAAAGCCCCGGCTTGCGGCGACCGCGCATTTTACTCCCGCCGATTACCGGCCTGCTGCCTGAGTTGCGAGCCCGGGTTGGGATGCATCAACGCGCCTTTGCGCAGCAGGCGGCTGAGTCAGTGCAGAATGCCCGGCCCGGGGACCGTTATTTTCAAATCGGAATGATTTTTGTTGATGGTGGCTCAGCTGCCAGTAAAACAGTACGACAATTCGATTTATTGATTTCCGTGTAAGATTCGGGCGCAATTTTTATTTTTTTGGAGAACTCCATGAAAATCGGCATTCCAGCCGAGACGCGGACGGGTGAAACGCGGGTTGCCGCCACACCTGAGACAGTGAAAAAACTGGTCGCCGCCAAACATCAGGTCATCGTGCAAGCTGGCGCGGGTATTGCCGCCAGTATTCCCGACGAGGCATTTGCTGCTGCCGGTGCCAGTCTGGGTTCGGCAACTGAGGCCTTGTCTGCTAATTTGGTCCTGAAAGTTCGCGCGCCTTCCGAAAGTGAGCGCACACAAATGACCTCCGGCAGCGTGCTGGTCGGCATGCTCAATCCCTTCGACGCCGACAATATCGCGGCGATGGCCAAATCCGGTCTCACGGCTTTTGCACTCGAGGCTGCGCCTCGCATCACGCGCGCCCAGTCGCTCGACGTGCTGTCGTCACAAGCCAATATCGCCGGTTACAAAGCGGTGCTGATGGCGGCCAATGCTTACCAGCGCTTCATGCCGATGCTGATGACAGCCGCCGGGACCGTCAAGGCAGCCCGGGTGTTGATCATGGGTGTGGGTGTCGCCGGCCTTCAAGCCATTGCGACTGCCAAGCGCATGGGTGCCGTGATCGAAGCATCGGATGTGCGTCCGCCGGTCAAAGAGCAGGTCGAGTCTTTGGGTGCCAAGTTTATTGATGTGCCCTATGAGACTGATGAAGAGCGCGAGATCGCCAAAGGCGTGGGTGGCTATGCCCGTCCGATGCCCGAAGCATGGATGAAACGTCAGGCGGCTTTGGTCCATGAGCGCGCCAAACTGGCCGACATCATCATCACCACGGCGCTGATCCCCGGCCGCAAGGCGCCGGTGCTGATTTCCGAAGAAACGGTCAAAGCAATGAAGCCGGGTTCCGTCATCGTCGACATGGCCGTTGAGCAGGGTGGCAATTGCCCCTTGTCCGAAGCGGGCAAGACGGTCGTCAAGCACGGCGTTACGTTGATTGGTGAAACCAATATTCCGGCTTTGTGTGCCGCTGATGCATCTGCACTGTATGCGCGCAACGTGCTGGACTTCCTCAAGCTGATTATCGACAAAGAAGGTGCACTAGCCATGGACCGCAACGACGAAATCGTTGCGGCTACGCTGATGTGCACCGGTGGCGAAGTTATTCGCAAGTAGGGGTTTTAATGCAACGTATCATGCTGCGCGCGAAAATCCATCGCGCCGCGGTCACGCAGTGTGACCTCAATTACGAGGGCTCTTGCGGGATTGACGAAGATCTGCTGGACGCGGCTGACATCCGCGAATTTGAAAAAATCGAGCTTTACAACATCAATAACGGTGAGCGCTTCTCCACCTACGCAATCCGGGGCAAGCGCGGCAGCGGTGAAATATCACTCAATGGTGCGGCTGCACGTCTCGCGCATCTGGGTGATCTGATGATCATTTGTACTTACGCGCCGATGAGCGATGAAGAGATCGCCGCTTACCAGCCAAAGATTGTCTTTGTTGATGAAAAAAATGGCATTACCGGTCTCAAGCATCAGACGTGACCCCAGCAGACGCTAATTGAACAGACGCTTACTGTCTACGAACCAGAGGACATCATGGAAGTCAGTCATACCGTTATTAACTTGATTATTTTCGTGCTGGCGATTTATGTCGGCTATCACGTTGTCTGGACTGTGACGCCAGCCTTGCACACGCCGCTGATGGCGGTGACCAATGCGGTCTCGGCCATCATTATTGTTGGCGCGATGCTGGCGGCGGCACTGACCGAAGGCCCGGTGGGCCAGTTCATGGGCACGCTGGCCGTTGCGCTGGCTGCGGTCAATGTCTTCGGCGGATTTCTGGTGACCCAGCGCATGCTGGAGATGTTCAAGAAAAAAGAGCCCAAAGCTCAGGCTAAAAAAGAAGAGGCTGAATGATGAGCATGAATCTTGTCACCCTGTTGTATCTGCTGGCGTCGATTTGTTTCATTCAGGCGCTCAAGGGACTCTCCCATCCTTCAACTGCGCGTCAGGGTAATGCGTTCGGTATGGCCGGCATGGCGATCGCCGCGCTGACGACGATTGCGCTGATCTATAAACTCAAAGTTGACGCATCCGTTGGGGATGGCAACGGCCTGGGTTTTGGTCTGCTGGCGCTGGGCGTGATCGTTGGCGGCAGTATTGGCGCCATTCTCGCCAAGCGCGTTGAAATGACCAAGATGCCTGAGCTGGTTGCAGCAATGCACTCGCTGATCGGTCTGGCTGCGGTGTGTATCGCAGTTGCTGCTGTATCCGAGCCCTGGGCTTTCAATATTGCGCCGCGCGGCGAGCCGATTCCTTTCGGTAACCGGCTTGAACTTTTCATTGGCACCTTCGTGGGTGCGATTACCTTCTCCGGTTCCGTGATTGCTTTCGGGAAGCTGGCGGGCAAATACAAATTCCGTTTGTTCCAGGGTGCGCCGGTTGTTTTCCCCGGCCAGCATCTGGTCAATCTTGTCTTTGCCCTCGTCATGTTCGGTGCCGGTCTGATGTTTGTCGTTGCGCCGGGTGCAGAAGCAGCATGGACGCCGTTCATCATCATGACCGTCATCGCTTTCATTCTGGGCGTGCTGATCATCATTCCGATTGGCGGCGCGGATATGCCGGTGGTGGTGTCCATGCTCAACAGCTATTCGGGCTGGGCGGCGGCAGGCATCGGCTTCTCGCTCAATAACTCCATGCTCATCATCGCAGGTTCGTTGGTCGGTTCGTCCGGCGCGATCCTGTCGTACATCATGTGCAAGGCGATGAACCGTTCGTTCTTCAGCGTGATTCTGGGTGGTTTTGGAGGCGAGGCCGCGGCTGGCGCTGCAGGTGACCAGCAACAGCGCCCGGTGAAATCCGGTTCGGCTGATGATGCGGCCTTCCTGATGAGCAATGCGGAAACCGTGATCATCGTGCCCGGCTATGGTCTGGCAGTCGCGCGCGCGCAGCATGCGCTGATGGAGCTCTCGGAAAAACTGGCGCACAAAGGCGTGACCGTCAAATATGCGATTCACCCGGTTGCAGGTCGTATGCCGGGTCACATGAACGTGCTGCTGGCCGAAGCCGAAGTGCCGTATGACCAAGTGTTCGAGATGGAAGACATCAACAGCGAATTCGGTCAGGCCGATGTGGTGCTGGTGCTGGGTGCGAACGACGTGGTCAACCCGGCTGCCAAAGATCCGAAGTCCGCGATTGCCGGCATGCCGATTCTCGAGGCTTACAAAGCCAAGACCATCATCGTGAACAAGCGATCGATGGCCTCAGGTTATGCAGGTCTGGATAATGAGTTGTTCTACATGGACAAGACCATGATGGTCTTCGGTGATGCGAAGAAGGTGATTGAAGATATGGTCAAGGCTGTCGAGTAATCAAGACGCTGACCGGTGTTCTTCATGAAAAAAGGGCGGATGCTAATCTGCCCTTTTTTATTGGCCATGCAGATTTAAAAAAATCGGCGGGCTAAGTTTGTAATCAAATTTGATTGTGAATCGGGCGCTTAAGTCGTCCGGTAATGCTTGCCGGTAAGGCAAAGACGCTGGATCCCAGCGCAGGCCGGGATCCAGCGTCTTTCGTTGTGTATCCGATGATTTTCGCAATGAAAAATACGAAGCGACTTAGAAGCAGGTAGGTTCTAACCGCGCCAACCAAACATCATCTGTTCCGACAGCGCGCGACGGGCCGGCGGCATCAGATCGATCATGCCTAGCGACAGGCCCAGCAGACTTTGCGAGAGTGACTGGTCTGCACCACTCGCAAAGATGCGGGCCATCAGGTCGGTCAGTCGCAGTGTCAGCCCGCGGTCGCCGCGACGTTCCTGCTCAAACTGACGCAGTCCTGCCATGGTTGGATTGTGCGCCAGCGCTTTCGCCAGGACGGCAGCGTCACGCAAGCCCAGATTCAGTCCCTGACCAGCCACCGGATGCAGCGTTTGTGCTGCGTTCCCGATAGCGACGGATCGCGGTGAGTTCACCGGTTGCGCATTCAATCCCAGCGGATAACTGTGACGCGGACTGATCTGCGTGAACCGACCGACCCGGTTGCCAAACGCCTGTTGCAGCGCCTGTAAAAAATCAGTGTCTGGCATGGCAAGCAAGGCTTCACCATGCTCGGGGCGCACACACCAGACCAGAGAATAGGCATCCCGATCAGGCAACAACGCCAGCGGGCCTTCTTCTGTAAAACGTTCGAAAGCGCGCCCGTCAATCCTGCCATCGCTGTTCACGCTCGCGACGATGGCCATCTGCCGGTAGTCGCGATGAATTTCCTTGTGGGTCTGCGTACCGAAAACACCGCCCTCGGCTTGCACGAACAGCGCTGTACTGATCTGCTGATCATCAGAGAGACTGAGAATGACCTGGCTTTCATTTTCTTCCGCATGGATGACCCGAGCGGGACGGTGCTGAAACACACCTGCGTTGTTCAGTGCAGCGGATAGCGCGCTCACCACATCGCCGTAGCGACACACATAACCGAGTGCGGGTACCTGATGCTCGACGCAATCAATGAGTGTTCGGCCAAAATTGCCACGCCGGGATACGTGAATTTGGGTAATGGCTGTCGCCGTTGCAGGCCACGCGTGAATTTGTGTCAGTAATTCGTGACTTCCCCAAGACAGAGCGATGGAGCGCGGATCTTGGGACGCCGCCGCAGCGGGTTTGCCATCGATGATTGCCATGCGCTCTGCCTGAACACCGCGTGCGAGCAGCATGCCCGCCAGTGCGAGGCCGACCGGACCTGCACCGACAATCGCAATATCGACAGACTTTGTTGTCGCAGATTTCATCGTCACAGAGGTCATCGTCACAGATTGATATCGGCCGCTTGCATCGAACCCTCAGCCCCGCATCACCGCTTCAATCTCGGCGACGGTTTTGGGTGCTTTGTCGGTAAGAATCGCGCAGCCGTCCGTGGTGACCAGCGCATCATCTTCAATGCGTATGCCGATGTTCCAGTATGGCTCGGGCACACCCGGCGCGGGCCGCACATAAATGCCGGGCTCGATCGTCAGCACCATGCCGGGTGCGAGTGTGCGCCAGGGCTTCTCCTGCCCGGCAGGCGCGGGATCACGATAGTCGCCGACATCATGTACATCCATGCCCAGCCAGTGGCCAGTGCGGTGCATGTAGAACTGGCGGTACTGACCACCGGCGATCACATCATCGACTGATCCCAGTTTGTTTTTGTCGAGCAGTCCGGTATCCAGCATGCCCTGCGTCAGCACGCGCAACGCAGCATCATGGCCATCGGTAAAGCGCGCACCGGCGCGGGTGGCGGCTATCGCTGCGTATTGCGCATCAAGCACGATGTCATAGAGTGTGTTTTGCGCGGCGCTGAATTTGCCATTCACAGGAAAAGTGCGGGTGATGTCGGAAGCATAACTGTCAAGTTCGCAGCCGGCATCGATCAATACCAGATCACCATCGCGCAATTCCGCATCACCGGCGCGGTAATGCAGTACACAGGCATTGGCGCCGGTGGCGACAATCGAGCCATACGCTGGCGCTTGTGATCCGTTGCGGCGAAATTCATGTAGCAATTCTGCCTCGAGGTGATATTCACGCAGACCGGCGCGAGACGTGCGCATCGCCCGCGCATGCGCTTCAGCGCTGATGTCGGCTGCACGCTGCATGATCATAATTTCGTCAGCGTCTTTGACGAGCCGCATCTCATTGAGCAGCGTGCGTATGTCA
>JBILCO010000073.1:0-7945 GCA_044353075.1 Burkholderiaceae bacterium | reverse complement strand
TTCATGTTGGCACCACAGGCAATTGCCACCAGCGTTTCATTGCGCAGCATTTTTTTCTGCTGCGCAAAACGATCAACATAGGCTTTCGCGCCAGCGACTGCCAGCGCACCCGCTGGCTCGAGAATGCTGCGCGTATCGGTAAACACATCCTTGATGGCCGCGCAGACCGCATCGGTATCAACAAGGATCATGTCATCCACATGCGCGCGCGCGAGCCGAAACGTTTCTTCGCCCACCTGTTTGACCGCAGTGCCATCGGAAAACAGGCCCACATCCTGCAGCATTACACGACGGCCTGAGGCCAGTGAGCGCGTCATTGCATCCGAATCCGTGGTCTGCACCCCGATCACTTTGATATCTGGGCGTACCGCTTTGATATACGCGGCCACACCGCTGATCAGGCCACCGCCACCGACAGCGACAAACACGGCGTGAATGGGGCCGGGATGCTGGCGCAGGATTTCCATGCCTATCGTGCCCTGACCGGCAATCACATCCGGATCATCAAAAGGGTGAACGAAACAGAGTTTGTGTTTTTTTTCGAGCTTCAGCGCGTGCTGGTAAGCGTCCGAATAGGATTCCCCATGCAACACCACCTCGCCACCACGCGAGCGCACCGCATCAATTTTCAACTCGGGTGTGGTGGTTGGCATCACGATCACGGCACGGCAGCCCAGTGTGCTGGCCGACAGCGCCACGCCCTGCGCGTGATTACCTGCCGAGGCGCAAATCACCCCGCGCTTTAATTGCGCGGGCGACAGATGTGCCATCTTGTTGTAAGCGCCGCGCAGCTTGAAGCTGAACACGCTTTGCATATCCTCGCGCTTGAAATAAATCCGGTTACCCATGCGCTGAGACAGCGTGGGCGCCAGCTCCAGCGGTGTTTCCACGGCCAGATCATAGACGCGCGAGGTGAGGATTTTTTTGAGGTAATCAGTTGGCATAGCAGCTCATTATAATGGACCCCCCTTCCTCTTCGAGCGCGCGATGAACTCAGTCATCGACCCTTTGCTGGCGGCACTTGCGCTGCCTTCACTCAGTCTTCCGGCACTGTTCATCATCAGCCTGATTTCGGCGACTCTGCTCCCCATGGGCTCGGAGCCCGCAGTGTTTGCCGTTGCAAAAATGAACCCCGCCTTGTTTTGGCCGGCCATCATGGTGGCCACGATCGGCAATACGATCGGCGGTGCGATCAGCTACGGCATGGGTTACGGCGCAAAAAATATCCTCGCAAAAGAAAGAGCATCGCGCTGGTTCGGCTGGTTACAGCGGTTCGGCCCCAAAACACTGCTGCTGTCCTGGTTGCCCGGGGTCGGCGATCCTTTATGCACGCTGGCCGGCTGGCTAAAAATGCCGTTCTGGCAGAGTCTGATTTACATGGCCATCGGCAAATTTTTGCGTTATGTGACAGCAACCGGCTTGCTGCTTCTGGTGCCTGATGGTATCTGGCATCACATGCTCGCTTGGTTCTGAAGCGTAAAGCCAGATCGCTCCGAAAAGCCACAGTCTTTCAAGGGCTTACCGGGGTCATTGTGCATCGCAGTGAGATAAAATGCGTCTTTAGATTCAGGTCGCTTGTTTCCTCAGATGAACGCCCCAGTGCACATGCAAGTCCTGCTTACGGATGCTCCGGAAAACCCATCGCCGGCGCGTCTGCGTGAGATACCGTACAACTACACCTCCTTCTCCGATCGCGAAATCGTCATCCGTTTGCTGGGTGAGACGGCGTGGGCCCTGCTCTCCGAATTGCGCAGCGCACGTCAGACCGGCCGCTCTGCCCGCATGCTCTATGAAGTGCTGGGCGATATCTGGGTCGTGCGTCGCAATCCTTATCTGCAAGACGATTTGCTTGACAATCCGAAGCGCCGCGATGCACTGGTCGAAGCGCTCTACCACCGCCTCGGTGAAATCGATCGTCGGCGCACGGCCGACACGGAAGAGTCAGACAGTCCGGCGGCACAAACGCGCAGCGCCCATGTGGCCACGCTGCTGCAGCTGGCTAAAGAGGCCGTCCGTGATTTTGCTGCCGAGTTTCGTCAGACAGAAGCCTTGCGTCGCCGCGCTCTGCGTGTGCTGGGTCGTTACACTGAAAAAGACAATATCCGTTTTGACGGGCTCTCGCGCGTCTCGCATGTGACCGATGCGACCGACTGGCGCATCGAATATCCGTTCGTCGTGCTGACACCCGACAGCGAAGAAGAAATCGCCGGTCTCGTCAAAGCCTGCATCGAACTCGGCCTGACCATCATTCCGCGCGGCGGCGGCACAGGGTATACCGGCGGCGCCATACCGCTGACGCCCATGTCGGCTGTCATCAACACCGAGAAACTGGAAGCGCTGGGTGATGTCGTCGTACAGCAGTTGCCCGGTGCGGCGCGCGAATGCGCCACGATTTTTTCCGGCGCCGGCGTGGTCACCCGACGTGTATCCGACGCTGCAGAAAAAGCCGGTTATGTGTTTGCCGTCGATCCCACCTCGGCGGACGCCTCCTGCATTGGCGGCAATATCGCCATGAACGCTGGCGGCAAGAAAGCCGTGCTGTGGGGTACCGCGCTCGACAACCTTGCCAGCTGGCGCATGGTGGATCCAAATGGCGACTGGCTTGAAGTCACCCGTCTGGATCACAACCTCGGCAAGATTCACGATGTCGCACTCGCGCGTTTCCGTCTCGACTGGACGCATCCCGCCGAACGCGGTCGCGCGCAGAAAACCAACACACCTTTCAAGACTGAAATTCTTGAAATCGACGGACGCAAGTTCCGCAAAGAAGGTCTGGGCAAGGATGTCACCGACAAATTCCTTGCCGGACTACCCGGTGTGCAAAAAGAAGGCTGCGACGGCCTGATCACGTCGGCGCACTGGATATTGCACAAGATGCCGAAGCACACGCGCACGGTCTGTCTGGAGTTTTTCGGTCAGGCGCGCGACGCGATTCCATCGATTGTAGAAATCAAAAATTATCTCGACGCAGAAACCCGCAAAGGCGGTGCGATACTCGCTGGTCTCGAGCATCTCGATGAGCGCTATCTGCGCGCCGTTGGCTATGCGACCAAATCCAAGCGTGGCGTGCTGCCCAAAATGGCGCTGTTCGGCGATATCGTTGGTGATGACGAGGAAGCAGTGGCCCGTGCCACCTCCGAAGTCGTACGGATTGCCAACACGCGTGTTGGTGAAGGCTTTGTCGCCGTCAGCCCCGAGTCTCGCAAAAAATTCTGGCTGGACCGAGCGCGTACCGCTGCGATTGCGCGGCATACCAATGCGTTCAAGATCAACGAAGACGTCGTCATTCCGCTCGACCGGATGGGTGAATACACTGATGGCATCGAGCGCATCAACATTCGTCTGTCAATCACCAACAAGCTGAAACTGGCAGCCGAGCTGTCATCGTATTTTGCGCGCGGCCAGCTGAAGCTCGGCAAGAGCGAAGATGGCGAAGGTCTCGAGATACCGCCGGCTGAGTTGCTCGAAGACCGTGTTGCGCAAGCACTGAGTTTGCTGGAGTCCGTGCATGCACGCTGGTCCTGGCTGCTGTCGCATCTCGACACGACGATCGACAGCGCGCGCGACGAGCTGACCAAACTCGGGTTGGGCCAGCGACTCGCTGAGATCGACGCGACGGTCGGAACGCAGAATGATCTGCGGGTATTCGACGTGCTGCAGGATCGTCGTATCCGCGTTTCATGGAAAGCCGAAGTACGCGCACAGTTGCGCCAGATTTTCAGTGGCGCGGCATTTAAGCCGATTTTGGAAGAGTGCAGCGCGATCCACCAGCGCGTTCTGCGTGGTCGAGTGTTTGTCGCATTGCACATGCATGCAGGTGACGGCAACGTCCACACCAACATCCCGGTAAATTCCGATGACTACGACATGCTGCAGACTGCGCATGCTGCCGTGGTTGAAATCATGGCGCTGGCGAGGTCGCTGAATGGCGTAATCTCCGGCGAGCATGGCATTGGCATTACCAAGCTTGAATTCGTCACCGAAGCCGAGATCGGCGAATTCCGCGATTACAAACAACGCATCGATCCGGAAGGTCGCTTCAACAAAGGCAAGCTGCTGAATTCACCCGAGCTGCACGCCGACCTGCGCAATGCCTATACGCCGTCCTTCGGTCTGATGGGCCATGAATCGCTGATCATGCAGCAAAGCGATATCGGCGCGATTGCCAACAGCGTCAAGGACTGCCTGCGTTGCGGCAAATGCAAACCCGTGTGTGCGACCCACGTGCCGCGCGCGAATTTGCTTTATTCACCGCGCAACAAGATCCTCGCGACTTCTCTGCTGGTCGAAGCTTTTCTGTATGAAGAGCAGACTCGGCGCGGGATATCCATACGACACTGGGAAGAGTTCGAAGAAGTCGCAGACCACTGCACCGTTTGCCACAAATGCCTGACGCCTTGCCCGGTCGATATCGACTTTGGTGATGTGTCGATGAACATGCGCAATCTGCTACGCAAGATGGACAAAAAGTCCTTCAATCCCGGCACCGCCGCATCCATGTTTTTCCTGAATGCGAAAGACCCGGCCGCCATCAATGCCACCCGTCAAGTCATGATCGGCTGGGGTTACAAGGCGCAGCGTTTCGCCCATGATCTGCTGAAAAAATTCGCGAAAAAGCAAACCAAGGCGCCGCCGTCCACGCATGGAAAGCCGCCGGTGCGCGAGCAAGTGATTCATTTCGTGAACAAGAAAATGCCCGGCAATCTGCCCAAGAAAGCCGCGCGCGCCTTGCTCGATATTGAGGACGACAAATTCGTCCCCATCATTCGTGACCCGAAAGCCACCAGTGCCGATACCGAGGCCGTGTTCTATTTCCCCGGTTGCGGTTCCGAGCGCCTGTTCTCGCAAGTCGGTCTGGCCACGCAGGCGATGCTCTGGCATGTCGGCGTGCAAACCGTACTGCCGCCCGGCTACCTGTGCTGTGGCTATCCGCAGCGCGGCTCGGGCGATTTTGACAAGGCCGAGAAAATCATCACCGACAATCGCGTGCTGTTTCATCGCGTTGCCAACACGTTGAACTATCTCGATATCAAGACGGTGGTGGTCTCGTGCGGCACCTGCTATGACCAGCTGCAGGGCTATGAATTCGACAAGATCTTCCCCGGCTGCCGGATCATTGATATTCATGAGTACCTGCTTGAAAAAGGCGTGAAGCTCGAAGGCGTGACCGGCACTCGCTACATGTATCACGACCCCTGCCACAGCCCGATGAAACAGCAGGATCCGCTGAAAACTGTCAACAGTCTGATCACGACGGTTGATGCGCAGAAGATTGAAAAGAACGATCGCTGCTGCGGCGAGTCCGGTACGCTCGCCGTGTCACGGCCCGATGTCTCGACGCAGATTCGCTTCCGCAAGGAAGCCGAAATGAGCAAAGGCGCAGACAAGCTGCGCGCCGATGGTTTTGAGGGCGATATCAAAATCCTGACCTCTTGCCCGTCCTGCTTGCAGGGTCTGTCGCGTTTCAATGACGACGCAGGCACCGATGCCGATTACATCGTCGTGGAAATGGCAAGGCATCTGCTGGGGCCGAACTGGATGCCCAACTACGTTGCCCGCGCCAACAGCGGCGGTATTGAGCGGGTGCTGGTGTAGCCATGAGCGTACGGGTGCCAGGTTGCGAACTGTGTGAATCCCCAGGCGGCGAGGTGCTGCATCAGGGTGCGCAGTTTCGCGTCGTGCTGGTGGCTGATGAAAACTACCCGGGATTCTGCCGCGTCATCTGGCGCGATCATGTAAAGGAAGTCACCGATCTCGGTGAACTCGATCGCATGCTCCTGATGGATGTGCTCTGGCAGGTGGAGCACGTCGTGCGTGAGGTGATGCAGCCCGAGAAAATCAATCTCGCCAGCTTTGGCAACATGGTGCCGCACCTGCACTGGCACGTGATACCACGCTACACCGATGATGCGCATTTTCCTGCGCCCGTCTGGGCTGAGGCCAAGCGTCAGTCTTCCCCCGCTGCGCTTCAGATTCGTCACGAACGCCTGACGGCGCTGCGCGCGAAGATGCAGGAAAGATTGTCTACCTATCTGTAGCTTGCAACGTCGCTTTTTGCAACCTGGTCGTTTTCTGCAGCCAGTCGGTGCACACGGCATAATCCTGCTGCCCACTCTAATGAGTCACACCTTAGAGCCGCTTAATTAACACCCTATGCGACTGCCTCATTGAGGCAGATGAGTCCTCGCATCACACTGTGAATGGATCACTGTATGTCAGACACGCCCGTACCTACTGCTATTGCTGTCCGTAAAACCTCGCGCGTTCTCGAGCTGAGTTATGGCGATACCAGCTATCAGCTGCCTTTCGAATTCCTGCGTGTCTATTCGCCCTCGGCAGAGGTGCGCGGTCATGGACCGGGGCAGGAAGTGCTTCAGACCGGCAAACGCGATGTCGAGATCACGGCCGTCGAGCCGGTAGGTCATTATGCGATACGACTTGTTTTTTCTGACAGCCATGACAGCGGTATTTATTCGTGGGATTTGCTGCAGTCGTTTTGCCAGAATCAGCAGCGGCTTTGGGACGAGTATCTGCACAAGCTTCAGGTAGCCGGGCATGCCGGCGAGAGTGGGCGGGATGTGCCGATGCTGAAGTCGGGTGGGAGTGGTTGTGCGGTTTGAGGAATCTCGTCTTGATCGGGTGTTGCGTTATTCGTTGCAAATGAATTTGGTTCAATTGATAGGTTGATTTTTATGAGCCTTATGTCGGGCGAGTTGATAAGCCTCTTCGAATTCCATCATTTTTGCGTCCTGCGGCATCTGCACTTGAATTCTTAGATTGGGGTACCTTGAGAGCCACGTGTTTGTGTGCTCAACAAAAGCATTTAAATTCATGGCCTCTTCTTCCGGCGTTAATTTTTCTTTTTTAAAAGGATTCAAGATTGGCAGATGAATAGTGAAGCTCTTGTTGGCTTGCTGAAGTTTGATTTCATTTTCGATCATCGCGCCTAATTTTCCGTATAGGTCATTAAAAATTCGCTCATTAGGTACGGGATCATCCGATCCAGTGTAGAAAATTTTGAATCCCTCAATGCCTGGTTTGCTGCTGAGTGTTTTTACATTGCTATGAGATGTGACGGTAAAGAAAGGAATACTGTCATTATCGTTGTCGGTAATGTTTTGGGATGAATTGACGACTTTGTGTTCAAGGATTGAGTAATTTTGATAGCCCGATGAGGGGTCAAAAATAATTAAATCTGCGCTGGAATTATTGATAGTTTCCGATGACAAATTCACGCGTGCAAAAGGGATATTTCTGCAAATTTCAGCTGTTATTTTATTTATAAAATTTTCAGCGATTGATTTTTTTACAAAATTAAGTTCTTGCTTGGACTCCGTTTTTTCTGCTGAAATACCCTCAGTAGCTTTTGAGCTTGCATTTTTTTGCACAGTTAATTTCTGCCATTCAATGGCAAAATTTTCGATTTGTTCAAAATCAAGCTCGGCAGAGCTTAATGAATTCGCATCAGATTGTTTTTTTGTTGGTATATTGGATTGAATGAATTTTATAAATTCCAGTGTAGGATAAGGCGCTGTGTCGAATCCATCTGCAAGGTACTCAACAATATCAGATAGATTTTCTGTTAGGTAATTGCCCAATGAATTTCCCATAAAATCTTCAATGTTATTTTTAGAAATTTTTTGCTGCGTAAATACTTTTTCCGCACTTTTAAAATCTTTTATTATTTCGACAGCATAAAAATCATGTTTATGCTTTGAGAAAATATTTTTAAGATTTTCTTGCGGAGATTTTATTGACTTGATGGCGCCGTTTTGTTTGAAAATATCGTCAATTTTTTCTTGAGCAGCTTGATAATCTCGCTTGACCAAAAAACTAAATTTCAGATTGTCTGTTAAAAGATGCCATTTCGAGCTTCCGCGAACATAAAGCTCTACTGCGCCTTCCTTGGTTTGCCTTGCCCGGACTGTTTGAGTATCGCGCAGCC
>JBILCO010000123.1:0-6546 GCA_044353075.1 Burkholderiaceae bacterium | reverse complement strand
GGCCGCGCGGTGCCGCTTTCGCAGCTGGCAACGCCTCGTTTTGTCTGGGAGCCGGGCGTTGTCTGGCGCGAGGGACGCGAATGGGCGATCACGGTGCAGTCCGATGTGGTCGACGGCATCCAGGGACCGACGGTGTCGAGCCAGATTGATCCGCTGCTTAATCCGCTGCGCGCAACGCTGCCGCCGGGATACAACATCAAGCTGGCAGGCGCCATCGCAGACAGCGGCAAGGCACAGGCATCGATTGCGGCCAATGTGCCGCTGGTGATTTTCATCGTGTTCACGCTGCTGATGCTCCAGCTACACAGCTTCTCGCGTTCAGTGCTGGTATTCCTGACCGGACCGCTGGGTGTGGCCGGTGCAGCAATGGCGCTGCTGATTTTGCAGCGGCCCTTTGGTTTTGTCGCGCAGCTGGGTGTGATTGCATTGTTCGGCATGATTATCCGGAACTCGGTGATCCTGGTGGATCAGATCGAGCAGGATATTTCGGAGGGTATCCCCGCGTGGGACGCCATCGTCGGTTCGGCGGTGCGGCGCTTCCGGCCCATCATTCTGACCGCGGCGACTGCCGTGCTGGCGATGATTCCGCTGTCTCGCTCGGTGTTCTGGGGTCCGATGGCGGTGGCCATCATGGGTGGGCTGATTGTCGCCACCGTGCTGACCCTGCTTTTCCTGCCGGCCCTCTATGCAGCCTGGTTTCGGGTCCGGCGACCGATCTAATACCGGCGACCAAAAAACGGGGGCAAATGAGGTCGTTTTCCAGTAAAATCCTGGGTTGAAGTCAAATAGCCACCACAATGGCCATGCAGGGCGACCGCTTTTGACACTTGGTCGCCCTTTGCTTTTCTTGCAACAGACAATGAGCCCCGTGCGGCGAGGATGGCGAAATTGGTAGACGCACCAGGTTTAGGTCCTGACGCCAGCAATGGTGTGGGGGTTCGAGTCCCCCTCCTCGCACCACCGACTTGATTAACATTTTTGGACGATTCACATGGCAACTGCAGTCGAAACTCTGGAAAAACTTGAACGTCGCGTCGCACTCAATGTGTCGATGTCCGACATGGACACGGAAGTGGAAAAACGCCTGAAAGTGCGCGCGCGCACGGCCAAGGCACCGGGCTTCCGTCCGGGCAAAGTGCCGATGAAAATGGTGGCGGCGCAGTATGGCGCCATCGTCCAGAGCGAGGTTCTGAACGACTTGCTGGACCGAGCGTTCCGTGAGGTCAGCGCAGAGCACAATCTGCGCGTGGCGGGTTTCCCGAAAATTGAACCCAAGAACGACGAAAAGGTCGAAGGATCGATTGTGTTTCAGGCGACCTTCGAGGTGTACCCTGAAGTGAAAATCGGCGATCTGGCCGGCGCTGAAATCGAGCGCAGCAAGTCCGAAGTGACTGACACCGAAATCGACAAGACGATCGACATTCTGCGCAAGCAGCGTGTGCATTTCCATACCAAGGGTGTGCAGGATGCGCATGGTGACGGCGGGCCCGATACGTCGGCACAAAATGGCGACCGCGTCACGGTCGACTTTATCGGCAAGATTGATGGCGTCGAATTCGCCGGCGGCAAAGCGGATGATTACGCTTTCGTGCTGGGCGAAGGGCGTATGCTGGCTGAATTCGAACAGGCTGCACTGGGCCTGAAAGCGGGTGGATCGAAGACCTTCTCCATGAAATTCCCCGACGATTATCACGGCAAGGATGTCGCAGGCAAAACGGCCGAATTCACGATCACGATGAAGAACGTGGAGTGGGCGCACCTGCCGGAAATTGATGCGAATTTCGCGAAAAGTCTGGGCGTCGCCGATGGCGATATGCAAAAGATGCGTGATGACATCCGCGGCAACCTGGAGCGCGAAGTCGGTGGCCGCGTCAGGGCAAAGACCAAAACCAGCGTTATGGATGCGCTGCTAAAGGTAGCCGAGCTGGATGTGCCCAAGGTGCTGCTCCAGCAGGATGCCGAACGTCTGGCTGAAATGACACGGGAAGACATGCGCCAGCGTGGCATGAACGTCAACGACATGCCATTCCCTGCGGAGTTGTTCAACGAGCAGGCAGACCGCCGCGTACGTCTCGGACTGATCCTGAGCGAACTGGTCAAGGCACACGAACTGCGCGCCACCGGAGAGCAGATCAAGTCGTACGTCGATGATTTCGCCAAGGCGTATGAGGACCCGCAGCAGGTCGTCAAATATTATTTTGGTGACCGTCAGCGTTTGGCCGAGGTAGAGGCCCTGGTGATCGAGGAGAACGTGGTCAATTTCGTTCTGTCCAAAGCCAAGGTCAAGGAAAGCCTTGTGTCATTTGACGAACTGATGGGCAACACGCAGCAGTCCTGATAAATCAGCTTCAGGAACCAAAGCCGCAAGATTGGTTACACTACCGCTTGCGGCTTTGCTCATTCTGGAGCGCAGGCCGAGCCAACTTCTTATCGCGAGAGAAAGTCAATGACTGATAGCATCTACCGTAAGTCCGCCATCGACACCGACATGCTGGGCATGGTGCCGATGGTCATTGAGCAGAGTGGTCGTGGCGAACGTGCCTACGATATTTATTCCCGGCTGCTCAAGGAGCGCGTGATTTTTCTGGTTGGCCCCGTCAACGATCACACCGCCAATCTGGTGGTGGCACAGTTGCTGTTCCTCGAAAGCGAGAACCCGGACAAAGACATTTCGCTCTACATCAATTCGCCGGGCGGCTCCGTGTCGGCAGGTATGGCCATTTTCGATACGATGCAATTCATCAAGCCGGATGTATCAACGCTCTGTACCGGTCTGGCTGCCTCAATGGGTGCGTTTCTGCTGGCCGCTGGCGCGAAGGACAAGCGTTTTTCGCTGCCGAATTCCCGCATCATGATTCACCAGCCTCTGGGCGGCGCACAGGGACAAGCGGCTGACATCGAGATCCAGGCCCGTGAAATTCTTTATCTGCGAGAGCGGCTGAATCAGATTCTCGCTGACAAGACCGGACGTAGCATCGATCAGATCAGCAAAGACACGGATCGCGACAATTTCATGTCAGCCGATCAGGCGGTGGATTACGGAATGATCGATAAAGTGCTGACCCATAGAGCCTGATAAATCTTCATGCCAGATGGTGGTATTTTTGCAACTATCTGGCATAGCAATATTGTCACTTTCAAAGGTGACGTATTGCTGATTCACAGGTAAGATCCACGAAAATTCACGTTCACCTTCAGGATATGTCCGAGAAAAAGTCTTCCAGCGGCGAAAAGTTGCTCTACTGCTCATTTTGCGGCAAGAGCCAGCACGAGGTGAAGAAACTCATCGCCGGTCCGTCGGTATTTATCTGCGACGAGTGCATCGACCTGTGCAATGACATCATCCGCGATGAAGCCTCAACGGTTGAAACGGTTGCCGGGCCACGGTCCGATTTGCCCACACCACAGGAAATCTTCGATCTGCTCGGCCAGTACGTGATCGGTCAGGATACGGCCAAGCGCACGCTGTCTGTCGCGGTCTACAACCACTACAAGCGGCTGCGTCATCTCGGTAAAAAAGATGAGGTAGAACTAGCCAAAAGTAATATCTTGCTGGTCGGACCCACAGGTTCAGGCAAAACGCTGCTGGCACAAACGCTGGCGCGCATGCTGAACGTGCCGTTCGTGATCGCTGATGCAACGACACTCACAGAAGCCGGTTATGTGGGTGAAGATGTTGAAAATATCATTCAGAAGCTTTTGCAGAACTGCAATTACGAAGTTGAAAAAGCCCAGAAGGGTATCGTCTATATCGATGAGATCGACAAGATCTCCCGCAAATCCGACAACCCGTCAATCACCCGTGATGTGTCCGGCGAGGGTGTGCAGCAGGCTCTACTGAAGCTGATTGAGGGCACGATGGCGTCGGTGCCGCCGCAGGGTGGCAGAAAGCATCCGAATCAGGATTTCGTGCAGATCGATACGACGAACATTTTGTTCATCTGTGGCGGCGCATTTGATGGCCTGGCGAAAATCATTTCGGATCGCTCCGAAAAAGGCGGTATCGGTTTCTCGGCGAACGTCAAGAGCCAGACCCAGCGCAGCGCCAGCGAAGTCATGATGGATGCGGAGCCGGAGGACCTGATCAAGTTTGGTCTGATCCCTGAATTGGTCGGCCGTTTGCCGGTTGTTGCGACTCTCTCGGAATTGACCGAGGATGCACTGATTCAGATCCTCCTCGAGCCGAAAAATGCACTGATCAAGCAGTACTCGAAACTGCTGGAAATGGAAGGTGCAGAACTTGAAGTGCGCCCCGCAGCGCTTCACGCGATTGCCAGGAAAGCGCTGGCACGGAAGACGGGTGCGCGCGGCCTGCGCTCAATCGTGGAGCATTCACTGCTGGATGTCATGTTTGAGCTGCCCAACCAGCAAAATGTTGCCAAGGTGGTCATTGACGAAAACACCATCACCAACGGCGCCAAGCCTTTGCTGATTTACCACGAGCCACAAAAGGTGTCGGGCGCAAAATAGCCTGGGTCCGATCGACGCGCGCTCCTTGCGGGAAAACAGGTTAAAAATCACAAGAAATGGCGAAAAAACGCCCCTTTTCATTAGTTTCTTGAACAAACGCAGTACAATCCCTGTCAACAACAAGGCGCGCAGGCTTCCATCGAAAAGCCACCGGGGCAACGCTCGTGTGGCTTTTCTTGCTATTTTCCTCCTGCCTTGCTTGAGTACCCGTCGTTTGGGCCGATTTAAGCTAAAAATGACCTGAAAGCGCGTTGTAACGGCCTGTCAGGGCGTGGTCAATGTAACTATTGTTGGACTAAGGACTTGTGATCGGCCATATCGTGCCAACATGCATTACAGGTTTTTCAAAAGGCTCATCATGACGATAACTGCACAATTTTCCGAACCGACCCAGCTACCGTTGCTGCCATTGCGCGATGTGGTTGTGTTCCCGCACATGGTCATTCCGCTGTTTGTGGGGCGCCCGAAATCGATCAAAGCGCTGGAAGCAGCGATGGAGCAGGGCAAGAGCATCATGCTTGCTGCACAAAAGGCAGCAGCAAAAGATGAGCCTTCTGCCGACGACATCTACGAAATTGGCTGTATTGCCAACATTTTGCAGATGCTGAAACTGCCTGATGGCACGGTTAAAGTGCTGGTCGAGGGGGCTCAGCGCGCACGCATTCACACGATCAGCGAGGCCGACACGCATTTCGTCGCCGACCTGTCACCGGTCGACTCCGAGCCGGGCGATGAATCCGAAGTGGAAGCCATGCGCCGAGCGATCGTTCAGCAGTTTGATCAGTACGTCAAGCTGAACAAGAAAATACCGCCCGAGATACTGACCTCACTTGCGGGCATTGACGATGCGGGCCGTCTGGCCGATACGATCGCCGCACATTTGCCGCTGAAGCTCGAGCAGAAGCAGGTCATCCTTGAAATCTTCAATGTCGCCAAGCGTCATGAGCATTTGTTAGGTCAGCTCGAGGCAGAGCTGGACATTCTTCAGGTCGAAAAACGTATCCGTGGTCGCGTCAAGCGCCAGATGGAAAAATCGCAGCGCGAGTACTACCTGAACGAGCAGGTCAAAGCGATTCAAAAAGAGCTCGGCGAGGGCGAAGAGGGCGCGGACCTCGAAGAACTCGACAAGAAAATCATTGCGGCAAAAATGCCGAAAGAGGCACGTGAAAAAGCGCAGTCGGAGCTGAAGAAGCTCAAGCTGATGTCGCCGATGTCGGCCGAGGCAACCGTCGTGCGCAATTACATCGATGTGTTGATTGGTCTGCCATGGAAGAAAAAATCCAAGGTCAACAATGATCTCGCCCATGCGGAGAAAGTGCTTGAGGACGATCACCACGGGTTGGACAAGATCAAGGAACGTATCCTGGAATATCTCGCCGTGCAACAGCGCGTCGACAAGGTGAAAGCACCGATTCTCTGCTTCGTGGGTCCTCCCGGTGTCGGCAAGACCTCATTGGGTCAGTCCATTGCACGCGCGACGAATCGAAAATTCGTGCGCATGGCACTGGGTGGTGTGCGCGATGAGGCCGAGATCCGCGGACATCGGCGCACTTACATTGGCTCCATGCCCGGCAAGATTTTGCAGAGCCTGACGAAATCAGGTGTTCGTAATCCGCTGTTTCTTCTCGATGAAATCGACAAGCTGGGACAGGATTTTCGGGGTGATCCCGCCTCTGCGCTGCTCGAAGTGCTGGATCCGGAGCAGAACCATACCTTCGGTGATCACTATGTGGAAGTCGATTTCGATTTGTCCGACGTGATGTTTGTTGCGACGGCGAACTCGTACAACATTCCGGCAGCGCTGCTGGATCGTATGGAGGTTATTCGTCTGTCGGGTTACACCGAAGACGAAAAAACCAATATTGCGCAGCGCTACCTGCTTCCCAAGCAGATCAAGAATAATGGGTTGAAAGACAGCGAAATTTCGGTGGCCGAATCGGCGGTGCGCGACATCATTCGCTACTACACGCGTGAAGCCGGTGTGCGTTCGCTCGATCGGGAGATATCGAAAATCTGCCGTAAAGTCGTCAAGATGCTGCTGCTGACCAAGCAGGAGAAAAAGATCACGGTCAGCGC
>JBILCO010000259.1:0-3441 GCA_044353075.1 Burkholderiaceae bacterium | reverse complement strand
CGCGCCTGCGTGCCAAACTCCGCTTGCAGGGCAGCGAGGTTACGACCCATGTCGAGCTGCCGGCCGTGCTCATCAATGATTTTGAAGTTCATGAAATGATGTGCCGGCAAGGTTTCAATCTTGAAGTCGGCTGCTTTCACCATGACGGTCGTTTGGATACGCACATCCGCCATCACCGCATCGAGCAAACTACCCAGACCGAATTTTTTCGCCGCATGAACTCGATCACAAAACCCGGTCGCATAATCCGGCAGCGGCACGCAATGCCGGCGCAGCTTTTGCGGCAGCGATTTCAGCAGCAAATGAACTTTCTCCTTCAGCATACCCGGCACCAACCACTCGCAACGCGCGGCCGATATCTGATTCAGCGCATATAGCGGTACGGCCAGTGTGACACCGTCGCGCAAGGAACCTGGCTCGAAATGATAGGTAAGGGTCATTTCAATACCGGCATGGCGCATCAGTTTGGGAAACAAATCCGTGGTGACACCGGCGGCCTCATGACGCATCAGATCATCGCGACTGAGATACAAAATTTTCGGTTCACTCACGCTGGCTTTACGCAGCCATTGCTCGAAACCGACTGCATGGTGAATATCGGCTGGAATCTGCTGCTCATAAAACGCGGCGATCAGTTCCTCATCGACCAGCACATCCAGACGACGCGACTTGTGCTCCAGATTTTCGATCTCGCGAATCAGTTTCTGGTTGTGCGCAAAGAATGGCGCACGCGTTTCAAAATCACCATCGACCAGCGCACTGCGGATGAAAATCTCGCGCGCCTCGACGGGGTTGATTTTGCCGTAGTCAATACGTCGCTGGCTGTAGACCACCAGTCCGTAGAGTGTTGCGCGCTCGTAGGCGGACACCTGACCACTTTTCTTTTCCCAGCGCGGATCGCCGTAAGATTTTTTCAGCAGATGGCTGCCCACCTTCTCCAGCCACTCGGGCTGGATCTGGGCAAGGGTCCTGGCATACAAACGAGAGGTATCCACCAGTTCAGCGGCCATCACCCAGCGCCCAGCTTTTTTAATGAGCGACGAACCCGGCCACAAATGAAATTTGATAGCGCGCGCCCCAAGGTAATGCGGCTCATCGTCGGCCTTGTAACCGATATTGCCCAGCAATCCGGTCAGCAGGGCCAGATGCAACGGCTCATAAGTCGCCGGAATCTCGCTGAGCCGCCAGCCCTGCTCGCGTACCAAAGTGAGCAGCTGCGAGTGCACATCGCGCCATTCGCGCAAGCGTAGTTGCGACAAAAAACTGGCGCGACAATGTTCAGCCAGCTGACGATTGGATTTTTTTTGTGCGATGGCTTCTTCAAACCATGCCCAGATTTTCAGATAACTGATGAATTCGGATTTTTCATCAGCGAATTGCTTGTGGGCGGCGTCCGCAGCTCCCTGCGCATCCATGGGCCGGTCACGCGGATCCTGCACCGACAGCGCGGCGGCGATGATCAGCATCTCTTTCAGACAATGATGATCGCGCCCGGCCAGAATCATGCGACCCACACGAGGATCGAGGGGCAAACGTGCCAGCTCGCGGCCGAGTGCCGTCAGATCGCGGGCCTCGTCAACCGCACCCAGCTCCTGCAGCAGCTGGTAACCATCTGCAATCGCACGACCCTGCGGTGGCTCGATGAAAGGAAACTGCTCGACATCGCCCAGCCTGAGCGATTTCATGCGCAGAATGACCGCCGCGAGTGAAGAGCGCAGGATCTCCGGCTCGGTGAATTTGGGTCGCTGCAGATAATCCTGCTCTTCATACAAACGAATGCAGACGCCGGCGGCCACCCGGCCGCAGCGCCCTGCACGCTGATTAGCCGCCGACTGCGCAATCGACTCGATCAGCGAGGTTTCAGCGACATTGGTGGCCAGCACGATACGTCGGGCATTGGTGGTTTTGAAGACGCGCTCCTGCTCCTGCGCCGACAGGCGAGCGAAGAGCGGCAGGATCTCGACATGGGGCGGATGATGCTTGCGCAAAGCTTCGGCGGCGTCACGGATTTCACGCTCGCCGGGCAGGAAGACCAGAATGTCGCCGGGACCGATCAGGGCCAGCTCATCGACAGCGTCCACGATGGCGTCCATCAGATCGCGCTGTTCGCGGTTGCGCTGATGACCTGACGCGGCTCCGGCCAAAGGTCCCGAAGGTCCCGACGCTCCCGCCTTCGCCGCTCTGGCTTGCACATCCTGCTCCACCGGTCGATAACGCACTTCGACCGGATACATGCGTCCTGACACTTCAATCACCGGCGCGGGTTGCCCGGCGCTTTCGAAATGTCTCGCGAAGCGATCCGCATCAATCGTGGCCGAGGTAATAATGAGTTTCAGGTCCGGCCGGCGCGGCAGCAATTGCTTCAGATAGCCCAGCAAAAAATCAATATTCAGACTGCGCTCATGGGCTTCATCAAGGATCAGCGTGTCGTATTGCCGCAGCAGCGGATCACCCTGGGTTTCGGCGAGCAGAATACCGTCCGTCATCAGCTTGACCCACGCGCCATCGGACAAGGTGTCATTGAAACGCACCTTGTAACCGACGTGCATGCCCGGCGGGGTGCCGAGTTCCTGAGCGATACGTTTCGCGGTGGACGACGCGGCGATCCGGCGCGGCTGGGTGTGACCGATCAGGCCGCGCTCTCCGCGACCGATGGACAGACAGATTTTCGGCAGCTGGGTGGTTTTGCCCGAACCTGTCTCGCCGCTCACGATGATCACCTGATGACGCTGCAAGGCAGCGACGATCTCGTCGCGCCGACCCGATACCGGCAGCTCCTCGGGAAAACTGATCGCCGGGAGTGGATGACGGAGGGGAACCGGTACTGTGCGGGAAGCGTTGCGCGCTGGCGGCGCGGACTGCGCTGGCCGCGCTTTTTTGGGGGTGTCGGGTGCGGACATGTCGGGGCGAATTATAATGCGCCCCATGGATAACCTTACCCAGTTCGTCGCGTGGCTGCGCTCGGTCGCGCCCTACATTCACGCATTCCGTGGAAAGACCTTTGTGGTCGCCTTCCCGGGCGAGCTGGTCAGGTCGGGCGCGCTGCCGGTGCTCGCGCATGACCTGTCATTGCTGCATGCCCTGGGCATCAAGGTCGTGATCGTCTATGGTTCACGACCGCAGGTCGAAGAACAGCTGGCTTTGCGCCAGCAGCAATCACGGTTTCACAATGGTTTGCGTATCACCGATGCGGTGGCGCTTGAGTGCGCCAAGGAAGCGGCGGGCGAGTTGCGGCTCGATATCGAAGCCGCGTTCAGCCAGGGGCTGCCCAATACGCCGATGGCGAATGCAGCCATACGCGTCATTTCTGGCAATTTTGTCGTTGCCCGTCCGATGGGCATTATTGATGGCGTCGATCTGGAACACACCGGGCTGGCGCGCAAAATCGCTTATGAAACAATCCATCCGATTCTGGACAATGGTGGCCTGGTGCTGCTGTCA
>JBILCO010000204.1:0-4528 GCA_044353075.1 Burkholderiaceae bacterium | reverse complement strand
AAGCTGATTTTCATTACCGAAACAGCGATGATGACGGATGCTGCCGGCACACCCATCCACGAAGTGTCGGTGCATCAGGCACAGGCGGTGATTACATCCGATTGCCTGCCCGCCGATATCTCGTACTATTTTTCCAATGCGATCCGCGCGTGTCAGTCGGGTGTACCCCGTGCGCATATCGTGCCGTTTTCGACCGATGGTTCGGTGCTACTCGAGATATTTACCCACGACGGCGTCGGGACGATGATCTCGGCTGAAAATCTGGAAAGCCTGCGCGAGGCGTCGATTGAAGATGTGGGCGGCATTCTCCGGCTGATCGAACCGCTGGAGGCCGATGGCACGCTCGTTAAACGGGGCCGCGAACTGATTGAACGCGAGGTCGACTATTTCTCTGTCATCGAGCATGACGGTGTCATTTTCGGTTGCGCCGCGCTCTACCCCTTCCCTGCTGAAAAAATGGCTGAAATGGCTTGCCTGACGGTGAGCCCCGACTCGCAGGCACAGGGCGATGGTGAACGCCTGCTCAAGCATCTGGAGAACCGCGCCCGTACGGCCGGCTTCAAAAAACTTTTCGTACTGACGACACGTGCTGCCCACTGGTTCCTCAAGCGTGGGTTTGTGAACGCCAGTCTGGATGACCTGCCCAAAGACCGGCAAAACATGTACAACTGGCAGCGCAAATCGCTCGTACTGATCAAGAATCTTTAAACTGGATTTAACTGGAGACCCACATGACACGGATGGTTCACTGCATCAAGCTCGGCAAGGAAGCCGAAGGGCTGGATTTCCCGCCCTACCCCGGCGAGCTGGGCAAAAAAATCTGGGAAGGCGTATCCAAGGAAGCCTGGGGCGCCTGGCTCAAGCATCAGACCATGCTGGTGAATGAAAACCGGCTGAACCTCGCCGATGTGCGCGCACGAAAATATCTGGCGACGCAAATGGAGAAGCATTTCTTCGGCGAGGGGGCGGATGCAGCGCAGGGTTATGTGCCGCCTTCCGAATAACACAAAGAATTTTTTTCAAAAGTATCAGCCCGCAATCAGCGGGCTTTTTTTTAAAACACCCGAGTCACTACACCCTCTGCGGTGCCGAGCAAACAGACGTTCGCTCCTTTGACAGCAAACAATCCCACGCTCACGACACCGGGCCAACCGTTGATGGTCTGCTCCAGCGCCACGGGATCACGAATCTCAAGACCCACCGCGTCGATGATGCAGCAGGCGTTGTCAGTCAGGTAGGGTTTCCCCTCCTTGAGGCGCAGCACGGGTGTTGCGCCCACCGAAGACAACTGGCGGGAAACGGCAGCGACAGCCATCGGGATGACTTCGACCGGTAAGGGAAATTTGCCGAGCACGTCGACCAGTTTGGATCCGTCGGCAATACAAACAAACTTATCTGCCACCGAGGCAACGATTTTCTCGCGGGTGAGCGCGCCACCGCCGCCCTTGATCATCGCACCCTGATGATTGATCTCGTCCGCACCGTCGACATACACGGGCATGGACGCGATATCGTTCAGATCGAAGACCGGGATTCCGTGGGACTTGAGACGTACTGCCGTGGCTTCGGACGAGGCGACAGCACCCCGAATCCTGTCGCGTATTTTGCCCAGCTCATCAATGAAAAAATTGGCCGTTGAACCCGTGCCCACACCAATGATTTCGCCATCCACCACGTAATCAATGGCCGCTCGCGCCACCGCTTGCTTGAGTTCGTCTTGCGTCATGACTATCGTCCTGTGCTTGAAAGACGATATTTTATCGGAAGCGAGAGGATGACTTCCGCAAACCACTCCCATTCGGTCAATCAGGAGGGCGTCGCATTCGTAATCAGGTAGTTCGCGAGCGAAGCCTTGTCATGCAGATTGAGCTTGCGGTACAGATGTGCCAGCTGATTACGCACCGTGTGATGCGACACGCCCAGCTCCCGTGCGATTTGCTTATGACTCATGCCGGCCGCGAATCGGCGAGCGACGACAAATTCGCGAGGTGTGAGAATCTCCATCGCATTGACGGGGCGGATGCGGCACAAATGACTGTCTTGCTGCCGCACCAGCGTGATCTCGATTTGCGCGCCCCGAAAGGGTTTGCCCGACAGCAGTAGCTCCATCACCTCGGCGGGCACGACTTCCGGCGCCTCTTCGGGCCACTCGCGTTCCAGTAAACTGAAAAAACGCGGATCGGCGATCTGAACCGTACCCTCGGCCGTGATCAGTCCGGAAGCCATGCCCTGATCTGCGACTTTGCTGACATGACGCTCGACCGCCCGCGCCCGGTTAATCGCGAGGGCACTCGACAAATGTGTCCACAGACCATGCAGGCAAGCAGCATCGCTCTCGGCAAAGCGCACATCATGCTGGCGATATAAAACAATCCAACGCGCGGGCTGGACGCGTTTCGGATCATCACCGTGCACGATCAGATGACACAGCCCGAGTTCTTCGGCCATGGTTCGCACACCGCTCAATTCCCTGCCACTGGTCTTGCTGGTCTTGCTGCGCTTGCCGTCACGACTCTTGCGATAGAGCTCGCGAATCCCGCCGCGCGACGGCGCCATCGGCGCATTGCGGAATCCTCGCGCCACAGGATCATCGATCAATGGCGCTGCGGATCGCAGCGCTCCGGGCTTCGCCGCCGCCGGCAGCGCCTTATTGGCAGCCAGCATGGTCGCCGCAGCCGTCTTACCGGCTTCACCCGTCCCGAAAATCGCCCCATCGAAGCGTATCCATGTCTGAAGCAGGGCGATGGCCTGGGAAAGGAATTGATCGGGCGCCGCATACTCCGCCAACGCATATAAGTCTCTGACCGTGCTTGAAAAGGCTTGCAAGAGAACCTCCTCCATGTCGTTGTTATGTGTCGCAGTCGTTCGGATAGCGGTCAATATTACTAAACCGACAACTTAGTTTATTAAAAATACAACAAAAAAGCTGCTTTTTTCGAACAAATTTGTTGTTAATCGAACGAAGGAAGCACTGATCAAAGAAAGCCGGACATGTTGTCGGCTTAAAAATGGCGCTAACCCCTTGATTTATCAGGGCTAGGCATCGCAAAGTTGCGTTGGCCTGTCTGCGGCGCAGGCCCGGCAGGGTGCTGCCCGTGGGCAATGTGCCGCCAATACGACAGCAGGGGCGCTTGAGCCGCTGGCATAGCGGCAGATCAAACAAAACCAGAATCGCCGATTCCCGGGGGCGGTGAAGGTATCATCTGCCACTTACTACTAACTGATCGCCCCGAAAGACCTGCAAGTGACGTCAACGCCTGCCAAGACCGCCAACCCTCCCGCCAGCACTGGCCCAGGTGCACTCCCGGCGCTGACGCAGCACGCGCTCCAAGCCCGGACATGGGTGCTGAGCGATTTATTCCGGCAGGATGCGCAGCGCGCCGCCACGTTTTCGGTCGAGGCGGCCGGTCTGTTGCTTGATTTCTCGAAAAACCATCTGCAGCGCGACACGCTGGACTTGCTGGCCGACTTCGCCAGAGAGCGCGGTGTGGAAACCCTGCGGGATGCGATGTTCGCCGGTGAGCGCATCAACAACACCGAAAACCGGGCAGTGCTGCATACCTGCCTGCGACTGCCGGCCGGTCAAAGCTTCCTGCTCGACGGTCATGACATCAGCGCCGATATTCAGGCGGTGCTCTCGCGCATGGCCGTTTTCGCAGAACAAGTCCGTGACGGTATCTGGACCGGCTTCAGCGGTGAGCGCATTACGGATATCGTCAATATCGGCATCGGCGGCTCGGACCTCGGGCCGGCAATGACCTGCTCGGCGCTGCGTGTCTATGCGCACCCGAAATTGCGCCTGCACTTTTTGTCGAATGTGGATGGTCATGCGACCGATGCTTTGCTCTCGAGCCTGAATCCGCAAACGACGCTGTTCATCGTCGCCTCCAAAACCTTCACCACCATCGAGACCATGCGCAATGCCGAGGCTGCGCGCACCTGGTTCCTCCAGCAGGCGACAGCCGCCGATTTGCCGAAGCACTTTGTCGCGGTGTCGACCAATACGGCGGCTGTGCGCGATTTCGGTATCGATCCCGTCAATATGTTTCCGTTCTGGGACTGGGTCGGCGGACGCTATTCCACCTGGTCAGCCATCGGACTGCCGCTAATGCTGGCGATCGGTGTCGATGCTTTCAGACGGTTTCTGGCCGGTGCTCACCAGATGGATGAACACTTCCGTACCGCGCCCCTGAAAAACAATATGCCCGTCTTGTTTGCGCTGGCCAGCTTCTGGTACCGGCAGTTCTTCGGTACGGCGTCACAACTGGTCGCGCCCTATCATCAGGATCTGCATCTGTTTCCTGCTTACCTGCAGCAGCTGGAAATGGAAAGCAATGGCAAGCAAGTGACCCGCGACGGCCAGCCCGTCGGCATGCCCACGGCGCCCGTCACTTGGGGCAGTGTGGGTACCAATGGTCAGCACGCTTACTTTCAGCTGCTGCATCAGGGCACGGATCTGATTCCGGTGGATTTCATCATCGCGCTGAAACCTTCGCATCCCTACCCGGGTCAACATCAGGTCTTGCTG
>JBILCO010000071.1:0-8058 GCA_044353075.1 Burkholderiaceae bacterium | reverse complement strand
TACCGGCATGCCGTCGAACGCATGGAGCCCCGCCACTATGTTGGTGCGTCCTACTACGAGCGCACTTTCACTGCCGTAGTCAGCCTGTGCGTGGAGCGCGGCGTGTTCAGCGCTGACGAACTGTCAACTGCGGCCGGCTTTGCGGTGCAGCTCTCACGCCCTAGCCGCGAAGGTCGAATCGGTGACACACATCGGCCCGAGATCGGCGTAGGCGACCGCGTGCGCGTCAAGGACGAGTTTGTGCCCGGGCACATCCGCATGCCAGGCTACATCCGTGGCAAGGAAGGTGTGGTGGTGAACATATCGCCTGCTTATCCTTACCCCGATGCACACGGCCATGGCCTTGAGTCCGCCTGGCAACGCAGCTTCGATGTGCGCTTCTCTTCAGACGACTTGTGGCCTGATGGGGCAGAAGAGGTCGAGGTGCAGGTAGGCGTGTTCCATAGCTATCTCGACAAGGTGATTTGAGCGCAGCACCAAGCCCAACGGATTATTTTCTGTCTACCGTCAGTCAGTTTTCAAAAATAATATAACCGAACCGAATCGAAGTAATCCGCACCTGTCGAAATTCATTCAGCCACAGGTCGGTAAAAACCCTGGCAGGAATGGTTTTACCCAGATAATCGCCATACAGTTCAACCCCGGGAAACTGCTTCTCTAGTTGTTTTCGCAGTCGCTCCGCGGCATGCAAGGACGCGTCAGTATGGGTCACCTGAGCGTCGTATTCGATGGAGGTCATTGCATGCGGTGTTTGCACCATCAAGCCGTAGCTTGGCGCGACGGCATTGCCGCATAATGCAAGACAGGCCTCTTTTGCGCCACCATTAATGCTGACGTCATTGAGTTGGCCAAAGGTCAGTTTGTGCGCCGGTCCGTTAAGAAAAATGCTGGCTGCATTGAACGTGCAGCGCTCCGATATATTCTCGAGCTCGATCCATACAATCGTTTTATCTTTGTCTTCCAAAATGTTCACCAGACAGCCGCCTATATCGTATTGACGTCGTTTGTCGCTGACGCGCTTGGCGACCCCGGCAATTTTTTCGAAGTAGGCGCGTTGCAATCCGATCATGTCCGCAGACACGAGTCGATCCAATTTGGTTTTGCCGGCAGCGCTCGCAAGGTTGGACACAATCATCAACAAAGCGAGCAGATAAAGCTTTTTCATACGAACGATCCCTTCTGATCAGCGATTTACCGCCCAATACCTTACCGCCAAAAATCAGCCACAGGCGCCACATTATCAAACCCTCGACCATTCTGTTTCGGAGAACGATGATCTCCCGGTCGTATGGACGTCTACTGAACTTGCGGTAACCTCCGTTTTGATATTGCAGATTATGCAATAAGCATCAACGTGCCTTTTAGCGGTGCGCCGGAACACTACCAGTACAATCGGTTGCAACCGCTACCAGCCATCCGATAACCCGCCAACCGGAGACCTTCAATGACCCGCTTCACTCTGAGCCGCGCGCTTGCGGCGCTGATGCTGTGCTGTTCGATTCTGCCGGTAGCATCGGCCGCTGATGTCTGGCCATCGCGGCCGATTACCCTAATCGTTCCTTTCGCCGCCGGCGGCGGTACCGATGGTGTCGCGCGCATCATCGGTACCTTGCTCGAAAAAGAACTGGGGCAGCCCGTGAATGTGGTCAACCGCGCTGGCGGCAATGGCGTGGTCGGACATGCAGCAATCGCGGCAGCGCCGGCTGACGGCTACACCCTGGGCATGATCACGAGCGATATCGCGATGCTGCACTGGGCGCGGCTCAGCCCACTGACCCCGCGTGACTTTACACCGTTGGCATTAATGAATATCGATGCCGCTGCCGTGATCGTCCGTGCCGATGCACCCTACAAGAACCTTGAGGAGCTTTTGAAGGTGGTGAAAGCCAGCCCGGGCAAGTACAAAGCATCCGGCACCGGGCAGGGTGGTATCTGGCATCTTGCGCTGGCTGGCATGATGCGCGATCTGAAGATCGATCCGGCCAGTGCACCCTGGGTACCCTCGAATGGCGCGGCCCAAGCGATGACTGATCTTGCTGCCGGCGGTGTTGAATTCGTTACCTGCTCGTTACCCGAGGCGCGCGCGCTGATCGATGCCGGTAGGGCCAAGCCGCTGGTGGTCATGGCCGAAAAGCCGGCAGCGCTCTATCCCAAGGTTCCGACCCTCAAGTCCGCCACTGGCAGCGGCTGGGTCATTGGAGCGTGGCGCGGTGTCGCGGGACCCAAGAACCTTCCAACGGAGGCTCAAAAGAAGCTCGCAGCAGCACTGAAAAAAATCGCCGAGGGCAAGGACTATCAAGACTTCATGAGCAGCCGGGGTTTCGGCATAAGCTATCTCGACGCGCGCGGCTTCGAGCAATTCGCCGCACGCAGCGATGCCGAGATGGGAACGACCATGCAGGCAGTTGGCTTGGCCAAATAAGCAGGCAGCGATGAAACTCAATGACACCCTCAGTGGTCTGTTGCTGCTCGTGTTGGCTATCGCCGTGTTGTTCAACACGGCGGCGTATCCGGCGATACCGGGTCAGCAAATCGGGCCGGCCGTCTTTCCGCGACTGATCGCGCTGGCGCTGGCTGCCTGTGCACTGTTGCTGATCGTACGCGGGCGCGGGGCACCCGGCGAGCCTTGGATCGTGCTTGGTGCGTGGCTGAGGTCACCTTATCACCGACGAAATTTTCTGGTGACTATAGGCTGCCTCGTGTTTTATCTGTTGGCCGCCGAAAAGCTGGGATTCCTGCCGACCGGTGTGCTGATTCTCTCCGTGATGTTTGCGGCAATGACGGTACCGCGTGCACGCATCCTGCCACTGGCCCTACTGATCACGCTGCTGATTCACACCGTGTTCTACAAGGCCTTGCGGGTACCCCTGCCGTGGGGTGTGCTGCAACCATGGCAGTGGTGAGGAGAGGGCGATGACCACAGCCGTATGGATGCAGGCGATCGGCATGGTGTTCGAGCCCTATGTGTTGATGGTGATTCTGGCGTCGGCGGTCTTCGGTCTGTTCGTAGGCTGCATCCCCGGGCTAACCGCCACGATGGCGACTGCATTGCTCGTGCCCATGACCTTCTTCATGCCACCGGTGCCTGCGGTGGCCGCCATTGTGACCGCGACTGCGATGGCGATCTTCTCCGGCGACATTCCGGGCGCGCTGCTGCGCATTCCGGGCACACCGGCGTCGGCCGCCTACGCCGACGAGGCTTATCAAATGACACTCAAGGGCCAAGCCGAGCTGGCACTCGGCGCCGGTCTGGTCTTCTCCGTGATCGGGGGACTGGTAGGCACCCTGGTGCTGATTCTGTTCTCACCCACGCTGGCGGAGTTTGCGCTGAGATTCTCCTCATTTGAATATTTTTGGCTGATGATTCTCGGGCTGTCCGGCGCGATCTTCATCGGCAGCAGCAGCCGGCTCAAGGCTGCCGTATCGCTGCTGCTCGGCTTGCTGATTGCCTGCATCGGTCTAGAGAACCCGGCCGCCCATCCGCGCTTCACGTTGGGCCTGCCAGAGCTGATGAGTGGTATCGAGCTGATACCGATGATGGTGGGTATGTTCGCGATCTCCGAGCTGCTGCGCTACGTGACCAACCTCGATCCGCCAGCGGTGGTGCTGACCGAAAAGATCGGCAATATATTTGCCGGCGTCTGGACTTTGCTGGTGCGCTATCCGTGGCAGTTGGTGCGCGGCAGCGCACTGGGCACACTCATCGGCATTCAGCCCGGCGCGGGTGCCGACATGGCCGCGTGGATGAGCTATGCGAGCAGCAAGAAGTTCTCAAAGGAGCCCGAGAAGTTTGGCACCGGACATGTGGAAGGCATCGCGATCTTCATCGTCTTTTTGCTTGCCAATCTGCTGTTGCTGCCGCTGGGCTGGCTGGTCGTGAAGCTGGCGACCCGGGTGCTGCGGGTTGCGCGCAATATCCTGATGCCGACCATTCTGTTGTTCTGCATCGTTGGCGCGTTTGCGGTCACCAACTCTGCACTCGGCGTGCTGCTGATCCTGCTGTTCGGACTCGCCGCATTTGTGATGGAAGAAAACGGCTTCCCGGTCGCGCCGGCCATTCTCGGCGTTGTGCTGGGCAAGATGCTCGAAGAAAATCTGGTCACATCGATGATCAAGTCCGATGGTGATCCGCTTCTCTTCTTCACGCGCCCGATCGCTATGTGGCTGGCGGCGGCAACGCTGCTGATCGCGCTGTGGTCAGTGATCAGTTGGTGGCGGCAATCGCGCGCCGCGGCTACCTGATGGCCGGTATGAAGCTGATTTTTTAATGATCGGATGATTCAATTTTTAAGGGGGATACGATGCGTCACTTTTTCTTGATGGGGTTGTTTTGCTTGACGCAGATGGCTGCTACAGCGCAGGCGGCCGGCTGCGAGCCTGTAAATGAAAACGCGGCACTGGCCGCCGAAGATGAACGCTATGCGGCTCAGTTGCAATCGGATGTCACTGCACTGGATCGCCTGCTCGCCGATGACCTAGTCTATATTCACAGCAACGCACAGGTCGACAGCAAGCAAGCATTCATCGAATCGCTACGCAGCGGCGCGGTGAAGTATCTGTCAATGAAGCGCTCGGATGTACGAGTGCGTACCTTCGGCTGCGTCGCCGTCATTACCGGACTTGCGAACTACGATGTGCATTTCAACGGCAAGGACATTTCGGTGGATTTGCGATTCCATAGCGTTTGGGCGCGACGCGATGGTCGGCTCCAGTTCATTTCGTGGCAATCGACGCGGACGCCGGCCAAGTCGCCGTGATGTGTTCGGCGGGTCGTTTGTGAAAGCTATGCGTGCAACCCATTTTCAGACTTTTACCCTAAACCCCGAATGATGATGAGAGCGATTTTTGCCGCCGGTCTGGCACTCGTATTGAGTGCCTGCGAGCAGCGTGAACCGGCCCCGTCGACCAAGGACCTCACAGCTGCCGGTATTGGCGAGATGATCTTTCATGATGTGTCCTTATCCGCCTCGGGCAAGCAATCCTGCGCCAGCTGCCATTCAGCGGGACACGCCCATGCACAACCGAACGCGCTGGCGGTGCAGTTTGGCGGGCTGGGGATGGATCAGCCTGGAACCCGTGCGGTACCGTCGATTCGCTATCTGGCCGAGACGCCGCCATTGAGTTTCGACGAGGAGGGCACACCACAGGGCGGCTTCAATCACGACGGCAGCGCTGATACGCTGGCCGCGCAGGCAGAGCGGCCTTTGCTCGCTGCGAATGAAATGGCCAATCTCACACGCGCCGCTGTTGTGGAAAAATTGCGTAAAGCGGCCTATGCAAAACAGTTCCGACAGGTGTTTGGTGCGAACAGTCTGGATGAGGTGGATACGGCCTTCGCGAAACTGGGCCTCGCGCTCGAGCGCTACCAGATCGAAGCGCCAGAGTTTCAGTCCTTCAGTTCAAAATATGACGCTTATCTCGCAGGTAAAGTCACCTTGACGGCCGCTGAAATGCGCGGTTTAACACTGTTCAACGACGAGAAAAAAGGCAATTGCGCTGCCTGTCATCCCAGCGCGCAACGTGACGGTGGCAAACCACCGCTGTTTACCGATTTTACTTATGATGCTCTAGGTGTTGCGCGCAATAGGGCGATTCCTGCCAATGCCGATGCGCAGTATGCCGATCTGGGCTTGTGCCGCTCAGGCCGCACCGGGCGTGCAGCGCAGGAGGACACGTGCGGAAAATTCAAAGTGCCGACCTTGCGCAATGTCGCCACTCGTCAGGTGTTTTTTCATAATGGTCAGATCACCAGCTTGCGGGATAGCGTCGCGTTTTATGTGCAGCGCGATACCCAGCCGGAGGCATGGTACCCGCGACAAGCCGGAAAGCAGGTGGCCAAGTTCAATGACTTGCCGGCGAAATATCACGGCAATGTCAACGCGGATGAGGTGCCTTATGGTGGCAAGCGTGGTGGTGTGCCCGTCTTGAGCGATCAGGAGATTGATGATGTTGTTGCATTTTTAAAAACACTGACGGACTGAGCGGTCTGTCCGTGTAGGTTTTTGTAAGGGAATTCGGCGCTGTTTGACTAACATTCGATGTCTAATAATTTCCTTTTTCATAATGAAAACTTCCAATCCCGTAGGTGACCTGATGGTCGGTAGCGGCGTTACTGCCGTGGGTACGTTTAAAGTGCCTGGCGAGGCAACGATCAGCGGTAACGTGCAGGGTGAGCTGACTGCAACGTCACTGAGTGTGTTGGCTTCCGGTGAGGTGACGGGTAAGTCGGTTGCACAGACGATTCTGGTTGCAGGAAAGATAAATCAGTCAATCACGGCAACGCAGTCGCTGGTGGTTGATTCCACCGGTGTGATCACAGGCGAGATAGCTTACGGTGATCTGGAAATCAGACGGGGTGGGGAGCTACTGGGTACGATTAATCTCATTAAATAACGCAACCACCAGCGGCTTCAGGGGTTCTCACAAAATGTCGCTGGCAAGGCGGTGCAGCGACGTGTGCGTGGTGTGACTGTGGGTGCTCAGTTGAAGCTCATCAAATATCGGAGGCTCACTTCTCCGTCAGATCGAAAACCATTGTCGACCTTTACATCCTTGGAATACCGTAGCTGCCATTGGTTTTTGGGTGATGTAAAGAAGAGTGTGCCCAGATACAAACGCGTGTTGTCCGGCCCACCGGTAGAATTGGCGCCGGTCACCTGAGACGCACCGCCGCGATTGATCTGCGCGCCGCCATAAAATTGCCAGGCATCGGATTGCCGGTAACGCAGGTAAGTGGTCAATGCGTACGAATTCTCCTGACTACGAACCTGATTGCCCAGATACTGGTCGTTATCACCATACACCGCGATTTCCGGTGACACCTCCATCAGCCATTTTCCGCCGATGGGCTGCATCCAGCCCGCTGCCAGGACATAGCGCATACGGTTCTCGCCGACATTCAGAATTCTGCTGCGATCGTAGTCACCGGTCGGCAGGCTGACGAACAAGCCGATCAGTCCATAAGTCCGGTTTGGCCGGTCGATATGAAACCAAAACGCATTACCCAGTCTGAGGTCACCCATACCGCTTGCGCCGCCGCCAAAAGTCGGAATGTTCAACGCGGCATTGCCGTTCACATCGGCCTGACTGAGCACGAGCACCGGTGCCCAGGCATATTGATCATTCTGGCCGACCGCGAAGATTCGAGATGCGCGCATAACGAGCTGGTTGATATTGACTTCACCCGGTATTGGCCGCGAACCATTGGTATAAGGCCCTGAGGATTTTTGATGTCCCGCGTAGACCGTGATGTTGAGCGAGCCGTTGGGCAGCGCAATAAAATCGGTGGGGTAAATATCATTGACGGCGGCGCTTGCCGCAGCAGAAAGAACCCAAGCCGCGATGGCGATACATTGATGACAGCGACGTCTCATTACTTTTTATTTTCCAGGTCCTGCAGTTTTTTATCTTAGCGTCCGACCAGAACGCGCTCCGCGTCACCGACCAGTTGCGGTACCTGCTTCCTGCTCATGCTCATCGCCTGTCGCGGCACCATGTCGGACAGATAATTTTGTAACTCGCCCACCGTGATCCTGCCATCTTTGTTGCCGTCGGCATCGCCTTCCAGGCCCTTCATCACATAGAAGCTGAAAATACCATGCTTGAGATTCGGACTGGACCACGAGATCTGATCGGGTTGCGACGCCGTGATCACCGTGAAACCCTCGGGATACGTACTGGCTGATGATTTCAGAGCCACTGGCCTGGCGCTCGCCAGCAGCGTTTCCCCCGATCTTGCCTGACCACTGTAGCACGCATCGATAAACATGGTCACCGATCGCGGTTCCGCGAACTGAATGGCGCTCACAATTTTATGCTGATTGATCGCGGTCTCTTCGATCAATTCCCGGTGTGCGTTATGAGGTAAAAAGTATAGCGACTTCCCATCGTCACTGGGCAAGCCGTGTCCGCTGTAAAAAACGACGAGATCGGTTTTATTTTTTTTGATCTTCATCGGCAGCCAGTTTCGGAAGGCCGCCAAAATATCTACTTCATCGGCACCCTCATCGAGCAGCAGCTTGATCTTCTCGGGGGTGATACCCAGCGCTCTGATTGCAT